>NZ_JABAEE010000033.1:0-65473 GCF_023701885.1 Pseudomonas sp. CG7
CGTTTTTTTTTCACGCAGACCACGGCATCCGAGAGTGCTGCGTGGCTCGGGGGCTCGGAGATGTGTATTATAGACTTTTATGAATTCCTTTTCATGATTTACCGACGAATTGCCGGCGACTTCGAGTAGTCTCCACGCCTTGGGCTGCTCTAGAATCAGCAGTGCCGTGTGGACGGTTGCGCCTATCTAAAGCAATTATTTTTGGGCTCGATGTCAGAAAAATGCTTTTTTAAGTGAGAAATTTCCCTAAAGTTAGTAGTCCCATCTTTTCCGAAGCTCAGAGTGGCGTTTTCCTTCAGCCTCTGGCGACTCCCCGGGAAAGACGGCGAGAGCGGCAACCTTTAGTCTGCTCTCGGCCCGGGACAGGGCGCGCCGTTCATTTCGAATTTCAGTGACAGGTCCATTACGACATTACAGTCGGTACGGGTTCTCGTGGTCCGTCCTTTGCGCGGGGCGGGTCTTTTTCAAAGATGGGGATGTTTCCTTGGCAGTAAGTAATCTCGACATGCATGCGTTATTTGTACTTGGTGACCTGCGGGCAAAACTGGTCAAACAATTCCAGTCACGTTTCGTCTACATCACCGAGCAGACCGCCGAAGGTATTTATGTTGCCGAAATCGACACCGAATCGGCCCTGGTAGTCGATGACAAACCCAGGCTGGAGCTCAAGGTCGGTGATCATTTTCGCGCGGCGGTATTGCCCAGCCGCGAAGGCGGCAAGTTTGAAATCCGCTTTCGCGAAATCAAGCTGACGGTCTATGGCCTTGGCGATTACGCCTTCGTCACGACTCCCGGTGGCCAGGCCATCCTGTTCAAGGAAGGCCACAGCGTAGTGACCGTGTTCGCGGCCAACGAACAGCTGCAGGAAGGCTTGACCAAGACCTTGAAAGCGGTAACCGCCAAGGCCGCCAAGTGGCGCAAGGGCGAACTGGTCACTTTCAAGGCCAGTGAGTGACCGTTTCGGCGCCTGTGCACCCAAACCGCTGACAGTTTTGCAAGATCTCGCTGGAACCTCGGCTACAGTCAATTGACTGAACTATTCAGGGGCTTGCGTTTCGTTACGCAGGGCCGTTCAGGGATTGCTGTTTATCTGGCACGAGGTGCAAAGCATGAGACGAGTTCGACAGTGGCTGGCTGCCTGGGCCACCTTCGCTGTGTTGGTTTCACCCGTTCCGGTGTCGGCCGCCACAGCGCCGATCCACTTTGCCGACTTGAACTGGGAAAGCGGCAGCCTGATCACCGATATCCTGCGGGTCATCGTCGAAAAGGGCTATGGATTGCAGACCGACACCTTGCCCGGCACCACCATCACCCTGGAACCCGCCCTGGCCAATAACGATATCCAGGTGATCGGCGAGGAGTGGGCCGGCCGCAGCCCGGTATGGGTCAAGGCCGAGGCCGAAGGCAAGGTGGTCGCCTTGGGCGATACGGTCAAAGGCGCGACCGAAGGCTGGTGGGTGCCCGAGTATGTCATCAAGGGCGACCCGGCCAAGGGCATCAAGCCCCTGGCGCCGGACCTGCGCAGCGTCGAAGACCTGGCGCGCTACAAACATGTGTTCAAGGACCCGGAAAGCCCCGACAAGGGCCGCTTTCTCAACAGCCCCATCGGTTGGACCTCCGAGGTGGTCAACAAGCAGAAGCTCAAGGCCTATGGCCTGTCCGACAGCTACGTGAATTTTCGCAGCGGCTCGGGGGCGGCGCTGGATGCGGAAATCAGCTCGACGATCCGCCGGGGCAAGCCGATCCTGTTTTATTACTGGTCGCCCACGCCGCTGCTCGGGCGCTTCAAGCTGGTGCAGTTGCAAGAGCCGCCTTTCGATGCCGAGGCCTGGAAAACCCTGACCGACGCCGACAACCCCAACCCGAAGCCGACCCGCTCGCTGGCCTCGAAATTGTCGATTGGCGTCTCCGCACCGTTCCAGAAGCAATACCCGGACATTGCCGAGTTCTTCAGCAAGGTCGACTTACCCATCGAGCCGTTGAACAAGGCCCTGGCCGACATGAGCGAGAAACGCACGCCACCCCGTGAAGCGGCCGAGGCGTTCCTCAAGGCCCATCCTGAGGTCTGGCAGGCCTGGTTGCCCAAGGACGTCGCCGACAAGGTGTCTGCCGGTCTGTAGCGAGTGCGTCAGTCAATTGAACAGTTGATCCTGGGCAAGTCCTCATTCGCTGAAACCTGGCAACCTGCGCCCGTCCAGCGAAATGCCAAATTCGAGCTAGGATGATTGTTCAACCTTTTTCAGGAGGCTGGCGAATGACGCTTTTATTGGCTCGGTCGCTGGTCGCAGTGTTTGCGCCCATCAGCTTGATTCATTTGTATTGGGCCCTGGGTGGGCGGTGGGCGGCCCTGGCGGTGGTGCCCCAGGAGCCGGTGAAGCAGGGGGACGCGTTACGACCGGCGTTCGACCCCTCGGGCTGGCTGACATTGCTGGTGGCCCTGGCGCTGCTGATGATTGCGCTGTTGGTGTGCCTGCGGGTCGGCCTGCTGGCCCAGCCGGTCACCCATCGGGCGTTGCAGTGGCTGATCAGCGCGATTGCCTTGATGATGTTCGCCCGAGCCATTGGCGAGTCGAACCTGGTGGGTTTCTTCAAGGAGGTCAAGGGCTCGACCTTCGCCAGGCTCGACACCTGGATCTATTCGCCGTTGTGCGTGGTGCTCGGGGCTGGGTTGTTGACGGTGGCATGGGCCTGAGCCTCTAACGGCGAACGCCGTTGTGGCGAGGGAGCTTGCTCCCGCTGGAGGGCGCAGCCCTCCTAAAAAGCTGAACACAAGTCAGCCTGACACACCGAGGTGACAGGTCTTGGGGCTGCTGCGCACCCCAGCGGGAGCGAGCTCCCTCGCCACAAAAGCTGTAGCGGCGAGATGTCTGTCAGTCGGTACGGCGGCTGCTCACTTCGGCCGGCACATCATCCCCCGCCATGCGCTTGCGGAACAGTGCCGCCCGGGCCAGCAGCAGGGTGGTCACCGGTACCGTGATCGACAGCAGGATCGGAATCAGCCAGGCGTGCAACACCGGCCCGGACTTGAGTGCCGAAAAGTAGATGATCGAGGCCAATGCCACGCACCAGGCGCCCAATGTGGAGGCCAGGGCTGGTGGATGCATGCGCTGGAAATAATCCTTCAAGCGCACCAGGCCGATCGCCCCGGCCAGGGCGAAGAAGCTGCTGAGCACCATCAGGATCGCCACCGGGATTTCCACCCACATCGACAGTTCGCCGGTCATTCGATCACCTCGCCACGCAACAGGAACTTGGCCAGGGCAATCGAGCCGACAAAGCCGAACAGGGCGATCAGCAGCGCCGCCTCGAAATAGGTGTCACTGGCATATCGGATGCCCAGCACCAGCATCATCAGCATTGCCACGATGTACAGGTAATCCAGGGCCAGTACCCGATCCTGGGCCGAGGGGCCCTTGAACAGTCGCCACAGGGTCAACACCATCGCCAGGGAGAGCAGGAACAGGCTCAACAGGATCGCATTGGACAGCAACGGGCTCATTCGAAAATCTCCATCAAGGGGCGCTCGTAGGTGGCCTTGAAGTGCGCGATGAATGACGCCTCGTCCGGCAGGTCGAACACGTGCAGCAACAGGATGCTGCGATCCAGGGCCAGTTCCGACCAGACGGTCCCGGGAACCACCGTGGTGATCATCGACAGCGCGGCCAGGCCGTTGGCATCGCGCAGGTCCAGCGGCACCTTGATGAATCGCGAGCGAGGCGGCCGGCGCCCGGCGTTCAGCACCCCCCAGGCCACCGCCAGGTTGGACACCAGCACGTCGCGGCCCACCAGCAGGAACAGGCGCAACACCACCCACGGCCGGCGGAAACGGATGGGCCGCGGTCGCAACGGGCGCATCAGCAACGGGGCCAGGAACCCCAATGCAGCGCCCAGCAGCAGATGGCCGGCGCTGACCGACACGTTCAGTACCAGCCACCGCAGCCACAACGCCAGGGACAACCACGGGGCGGGAAACAGGCGCTTCATGGCTGCACCTCCCGCAACGCGGCACGGGCTTCGGGGTTGGGCACGGCGCGGGTGGCGAGTACCGACATCACGGAATGTTCCGGGGTGTTCAGCGCGTCGGCGGCCGACTGGGTATAGCGCAGCAACGGCTCGGCCTTGAAGGTCAGGGCGATGCCCAGGCCCAGCAGTACGACGATCGGCAGACATTCGAACGGCCGCAGCAACGGTGACGGACGTTCCTGAGGTGTCCAGAAGCGTTGGATGCCCAGGCGCGAGAAGGCGATCAATGAGGCCAGCCCCGACAGGATCAGCAGCGCCAACAAGCCCCACGCCTGGTTCGACATCGGCGTCCCGGCACTGGCGCCGAATCCTTGGGGATTGAGCAAGGCGCTCAGCAGGCTCAGCTTGCCGATGAACCCCGAGAGCGGCGGCATGCCGATGATCAACAGCGCGCAAAAGATAAAGCTCAAGCCGAGGAAGGCCATGGTCCAGGGAATCACTTGGCCGACCACGGCTTTCTGCTCGTCGTCCAGGTTGATGCCCTTGGGTGGCTGCAAGGATTCCAACGGCCGCGGCAAAGTGTCGAAGTCGTCGTCCAAGGACAGTTCATTGGCCGAGCGCGAACGTTCGATCAGCTCTGCCAGCAAGAACAGCGCGCAGAGCGCCAGGGTCGAGCTCACCAGGTAGAACAGCGCCGCGCCCACCAGATTCGGTTGGGCGAAGCCGATGGCCGACAACAGGATCCCCGCCGAAACCAGGATGCTCAGGCTGGCCATGCGCTCCAGGCGTTGGGCCGCCAGAATCGCGATGGCGGCGCAGACGATGGTCGCCATGCCGCCGTAGACCAGCCAGTCGGCGCCGAAATACGCCGAGGCGCCGGCCTGGCCGGAGAACAGCAGCGTCCACAGGCGCAGGATCGTGTAGACGCCGACCTTGGTCATGATCGCAAACAGCGCCGCCACCGGTGCGCTGGCGGCGCTGTAGGCCGGCACCAGCCAGAAGTTCAGCGGCCACATGCCGGCCTTGGCCAGGAACGCCACCGCGAGGATGCCGGCGCCGGCGTGCAACAGGCCGCGGTCGGCCTCCGGCACCAGCGGGATCTTCAGGGCCAGGTCGGCCATGTTCAATGTGCCGGTGACACCGTAGATCAGCGCCGCGCCGATCAGGAATAACGACGACGCCAAAAGGTTGATGGAAATGTAATGCAGGCCCGAGGACACCCGCGCCCGGCCCGAACCGTGCAGCATCAAGCCATAGGAAGCCGCCAGCAGCACTTCGAAGAACACGAACAGGTTGAACAGGTCCGCGGTCAGGAAGGCGCCGTAGAGGCCCATCAGCTGGATCTGGAACAACGCATGGAAACTGGCCCCGGCGCGGTCCCAGCGGGCCATGGCGAAGAGCAGGGCGCTGACGCCGATGATGCCGGTCAGGACCAGCATCAGCGCCGACAGGCGATCGACCACCAGGACGATGCCGAACGGCGCCTGCCAGTTGCCCGGCAGGTACACACCAATGGACGCGGGCAGGGCCTGGTCCTGGGTCCAGCGCAGCAACAGCACGGCGATGCCCAGGCCCAGCAGGCTGGACAACAGATTGATCCGGGCCTTGAGCGGGCGGTGCTTCTCCCCCAGCATCAGCATCAACGCGGCGGTCAGCAGCGGCAGCAGGATGGGCGCGGCGATCAGATGAGGCGTCAACATCATTCCTTGGGCTCCCGACCGTCCACGTGGTCGGTACCGGTCAGGCCCCGGGAGGCCAGCAGCACCACCAGGAATAGCGCGGTCATGGCGAAGCTGATCACGATGGCGGTCAGCACCAGTGCCTGGGGCAGCGGGTCGGTGTAGTGCAGCAGGTCCTGGGGCACGCCGTCCTTGATGATCGGCTCCTTGCCGATGAACAGGCTGCCCATGCTGAAGATGAACAGGTTGACGCCGTAGGACAGCAGGCACAGGCCCATGACCACCTGGAAGGTCCGTGGCCGCAGCACCAGCCAGACACCCGAGGCGGCCAATACGCCGATTGCGATTGCGATGACTTCTTCCATCAGGCGGTGGCTCCTTTGACGGCGGCGACGGGTTTGGGTTGCAGGCCCGGTTTATGGGCCCGGACCGACTGGTGCGCCAGGGCGGTGAGGATCAACAGGGTGGAACCGACCACCACCGCGTACACGCCGATATCGAAGAACAGCGCGCTGGCCAGGTGGATATCCCCCAGCAGCGGCAGTTCGAAATGCCAAGTGTGGGTGGTCAGGAACGGATACCCCACGGCCATCGCCCCCAGGCCGGTGGCCGTGGCGAACAACAGCCCGGTGCCCATCCAGCGCAGCGGTCGCAGGCTCATTTGCGCCTCGACCCATTGGGTGCCGGCGACCATGTATTGGAGGATGAACGCGACAGACATCACCAGCCCGGCCACGAAGCCGCCACCGGGTTGGTTGTGGCCGCGCATGAACAAGTAGAACGACACCACCAGGGCGATCGGCAGCAGCAGGCGCACCAGCACCGACGGCACCATCATGAAACCCAGGGCGGTATCGCTGGCATGGCGCGGGTTGACCAGGTCGGTGACCACGTCCGGCGCCAGCAGGCGCTGTTGCGCCGGTAGCTGCATGCTTTCCTTCGGTGGACGGAAACGTCGCAACAGGGCGAACACCGCGAGGGCCACCGCCACCAGCACGGTGATTTCCCCCAGGGTGTCGAAGCCCCGGAAATCCACCAGCATCACGTTGACCACGTTGCTGCCGCCGCCTTCGGGCAAGGCCCGGCTCAAGTAGAACGACGAAATGTCGTTGGGTGTCTGCCGCGTGAGCATCGCATAGGACAGCAGCGCCATGCCGCCGCCGCCGGCGATGGACAGCAGCAAGTCCCGCACGCGCCGAATACGTGCCCGCCGCTCGCTGTTGGGCAGCGGCGAGACGTCCTCGATCCGCCGGGGCAGCCAGCGCAGGCCCAGCAGGATCAGCACCGTGGTGACCACCTCCACCACCAGTTGCGTCAAGGCCAGGTCAGGGGCGGAGAACCAGACGAAGGTCACGCAGGTCATCAGGCCGCAGACGCTGACCATGGTCAGGGCCGCGAGCCGGTGATACTTGGCCTGCCAGGCCGCGCCCAGGGCGCAGGCGATCGCCAGCAGCCACAGGGTCACGAAGACGATGGAACCGGGAATCTTCGGGCGGTCGCCCCAGACCAGCGTGCTGTGCAACATCGGAATCAGCCCGGCCAATACTGCCGCCAGCACCAGGAAAAACAGTTGGGCTTGCAGGCGCCGGGTGCTGATCCTGCGCTCCAGTCGCCGGCCCTGGCGCATCATCCACACCAGGCAGCGCTCGAACAGGCGCTTGCCGCTGAGCCGGCCAATGAACGGCGGGTGCTTGATGTGCCCTTGGCGCAATTGCTTGCGCAGCAACAGGTACAGGACGATGCCGCCGGACATCGCCACCAGGCTCATGATCATCGGCGCGTTCAGGCCGTGCCAGATCGCCAGGCTGTATTCCGGCAGCGTGCCGCCCACCACCGGCAACGCGGCGGCGGCAAGCAACGAGCCGACCTCCTGGGCCGGAAAGATCCCCACCAACAGGCAGGTGAACACCAGCAACTCCCCTGGCGCGCGCATCCAGCGTGGCGGTTCGTGGGGAGTATGGGGCAGGTCGCTGGCGGTGGGGCCGAAGAACACGTCCACGGTGAAGCGCAGGGAGTAGGCGACGCTGAACGTCCCGGCGATGGTGGCGATGATCGGCAGCGCCAGCTCGACCCAGGCCGTGGCGGAAATAAATACGGTCTCGGCGAAGAACATTTCCTTGGACAGGAAACCATTGAGCAGCGGCACCCCGGCCATCGCCGCGCTGGCGACCATCGCCAGGGTCGCGGTGAACGGAATCAGCCGCACCAGGCCGCTGAGCTTGCGAATGTCCCGGGTGCCGCTTTCGTGGTCGATGATCCCGGCGGCCATGAACAGCGACGCCTTGAACGTGGCGTGGTTGAGAATATGGAACACCGCCGCCACGGCCGCCAGCGGACTGTTCAGGCCCAGCAGCAGGGTGATCAGCCCGAGGTGGCTGATGGTGGAATAGGCCAAAAGGCCCTTGAGGTCATTCTGGAACATCGCGCAGTAGGCGCCCAGCAACAACGTACAGGCCCCCGCGCCGCTGACGATGTAGAACCATTCTTCACTGCCCGACAGCGACGGCCATAACCGCGCCAGCAGGAACACCCCGGCCTTGACCATGGTTGCCGAGTGCAGGTACGCCGACACCGGCGTGGGGGCGGCCATGGCGTGGGGGAGCCAGAAATGAAAAGGGAACTGAGCGCTTTTGCTCAATGCGCCGATCAGGATCAGCGGCAACAGGATGGGATAGAGGGCGTGGTCACGAATCAGGTTGCCGGCGGCCAGGACCTTGTCCAGGTCATAGCTGCCCACCACATGGCCGAGCAGCATCACCCCGGCCAGCAGGCAAAGCCCACCGGCACCGGTGACCATCAACGCCATATACGCACCGCGCCGGGCGTCGGCACGGTGATGCCAGTAGCCGATCAGCAGAAACGAGAACAGGCTGGTCAGTTCCCAGAAAAACACCATCTGGATCAGGTTGCCGGAGATCACCAACCCGAGCATGGCGCCCATGAACGCCAGGAAAAAGGCAAAGAAGCGTGGCACTGGGTCGTCCGGCGACATGTAGTAGCGGGCGTACAGCGACACCAGCGTGCCGATGCCCAGCACCAGCAACGAAAACAGCCAAGCGAATCCGTCCAGGCGCAGCACGAAATCCAGGCCCAGGCTGGGCAGCCATGTGTAGCGCTCGGTGATCACGCCACCGTCGGCGATCTGCGGGTACAGCAAGGCCACCTGAACCGTGCCGGCCAGGGCGACGAGGCCGGCCAGCAGTGATTCGGCGTTACGGGCGTTATGCGGCAGCAGCGCCGCGACACAGCTGCCGATGAAGGGCAAAAGCAATAGAACTATCAGTGACATAGGCTTCTATTCGGCGGAAGGTTGTGAGGGATCATACGTGGCGTATTCCCGATCTCCAACCGCGAGGGTGTCGCAGAATCCTACAAGGTAGGTGGAGTTTTCTGACTTTGCGTGTTTGGGTCAGCGGACACCGCTCAGGAATCAGCACGCGTATTGGAGCCGCTGGGGCGAGGTCTTGCGCAATGTCGCGCTTATCCCTGTGGCGAGGGAGCTTGCTCCCGCTGGGCTACGCAGTAGCCCCGAGACCAGTCACCCGGGTGTGTCAGGTTGATTGCATTCGGCTTCCTTGGGGGCGCTGCGCAACCCAGCGGGAGCAAGCTCCCTCGCCACAGGTTCAATCACCGCTGCCGGTAACCGGCCTCACTGCTCGCGCTCAAGCCCCTCATCCACTTCGACAACACCTTTGCTGCGAGTCTTGAGCTCACTGACAATCACCGCCGCCACGATCAGCGCCGCGCCGAACAATGCGATCGCCGGCAGCCGCTCGCCCGCCAGGCGCCCGGCGATGCCGGCCCATACCGGCTCACCGGCATAGATCAGCGTGGCGCGGGTCGGCGAGACGCTTTTCTGTGCCCAGTTCATCGCCACCTGGATCGCTGCGCTGGCGGCCCCCAGGCCCACGGCGCTGACCAGCAGCAACATGGAAAAATCCGGGATCGCTTCCTGGGTCGGCACCACCATCAGGAACGCCAGCACCGCCGTGCTCGCCAGTTGCACCACGGTCACTCGGCGCACATCGACCTGGCCGGCATAGGCGCTGATCAGGATGATTTCGGCGGCAATCGCGATGGCGCTGATCAGCGTAGCGATTTCACCGGGGCTGAAGTTCAGCGAGGCCCCGGCCGGACCGGACACCAGCATCAGCCCAGTGAACGCCAGCATGATGCCGATGCTCGGCATCAAGCCTGGCCGCCGGCCTAGCACCAGCCATTGCAACAGGGGCACGAACGCCACGTAGAGGGCGGTGATGAACGCCGACTGGCTGCTGGGAATGGTTTGCAGGCCGACGGTCTGCAAACCGTAGCCGAGCATGATCGCCACGCCGATGAAGCACCCCGCCTTGAGTTCGAACAGCGTCAGTTCACGCAGATGCCGCCAGGAGAACAGCGCGACAAACGCGGCCGCGGCAGCGAAGCGCAGGCCGACGAAAAACATCGGCCCGCTGACCGTCATGGCGTGCTGCACCAACAGGAAAGTCCCGCCCCAGATCATCGTAATCAGGACCAGCACGCATTCGGCCTTGCTGAACCTTGAGACACGGGAGGAAGCGTGGGGGGAATTCACCGATGCCATGACCTTGCGCGCCACTTGAGGCGGACGCACAATGCGCCCGAAGTTGGGCAGTATAATGCGCAACCCTGCCATGTGAGCAATATAGTGCACAAAGAATCCGGCCAGCGGGCCTCCGTCCTGCAACACGTCAGCCAGAACGTCCGTCGTCTGCGGCATTCCGCCGAGCTCAGCCAGGCGGCGCTGGCCGAGCTGTCGGGGGTCAGTCGGCGGATGCTGGTGGCCATCGAGGCCGGCGAAAAGCACGTCAGCCTGACGACCCTGGACCGGGTCGCCGAAGCCCTCGATGTCGCCTTCAGCGACTTGATCCAAGCCCCCGAAGCCCGCGACTCGAGCCGCATCAACGAACTGGTCTGGGCCGGTGTGATCCCGGGCAGCAAAGCTGTGTTGCTCGCCAAGGCCACCGCCAGCCGTGAGGTAGAACTCTGGGAATGGCGGCTGGAGCCGGGCGAGCACTACCATTCCGAGTGCGACGCAGATGGATGGAGCGAACAACTTTATGTATTCGAAGGCTGCCTGACGTTGCTGCTGGGCAGCGAAGAGCGCCGCATAGGCGTTGGTGAGTTCTTCATGTTCGCCAGCAACCAGCCCCATGCCTATCGCAACGATGGCCCGGTGGCGGTGAGATTCGTACGCAACGTGGTGATTTGATGCCTGGGGAGAGCGGTATGGACACAGCGCTGGAGCGACAGGGGAGCGGCCTCATCCGCGAAGCCGACATCCTGATCATCGGTGGCGGCTTGAGCGGCGCCATGCTCGCCGCGCAACTGCTGCGCCTGCCGGGCCGGCGCGAAATGCTGATTGTCGAGCCGCGCAGCGAACTGGGCCGGGGCGAGGCCTACAGTGCCGTGGAACTGGGTCACACCTTGAACGGCAACGCGGCGCGCATGAGCGTCGACCCGGACAACGCCGATGACCTGACCCAATGGCTCACCGCTTTCATCGAGGCCGGCGGCTGGCCCGAGTCGGATCAGCAGCACGTGCCCATCAGCGAGTTGTTTCCACCCCGGGGGATGTTTGGCCTCTATGTGCAGCAACGCCTGGCCGAGGCTCGCGAGCTGGGCGCACAAAATGGCTCGACCGCCGAGCACGTGCGCGGGGAGGCCGTGGACCTGCGGCTTGCCGACGACGCCGTGATGGTGACGCTGGATGACGGCCAACGCTTGCGTGGCCGTTTTGCAGTGCTGGCCACCGGCATGGTCCCGGCGGCGCGCACCCCGCAGACCGAATCCAGCGGCTTGAACGCTGCAGCCCTCGACCCTTGGGACGTCGCTGCGATGCGCCAGCTCGATCCGCAGTCCACGGTGCTGATCATCGGCTCGGGTCTGACCATGGTCGATGCCGTGGTGTCGCTGGAACAGGCCGGCCATCGCGGGCCGATCGAAGTGTTTTCCCGCCATGGCCTGCTGCCCCATGTGCGCCGCCAGCCACCCGCCTGGGTGGATTTCCTCGCCGAAGATCACAGCCTGCGTTCGCCACGCCAGTTGATGCGCGCTCTACGCGAGCAATGCCGCCAGGCCCAAGCCCAGGGCATCGACTGGCAGGCGCCGCTGGACACGGTGCGCGCGCACATCGGGCGCTTGTGGAACCAGGCCAGCGATGTGCAGCGCCGGCAATTCGTGCGGCATGTGCGGCCGTGGTGGGAGAGTCATCATCATCGCTCGCCACCGTTGAGCGCGGAGCTGGTGGCGCGCCTGCATGGGGAAGGGCGGTTGCGGATTCAGGCGGCGTCGTTCAAGGGGCTGGCCGCGTCTGGCGAAGGATCGGAAGCGATCAATATTCGTCGACGGGGCGAGGCTGGATTGGAAGTGGTGCAGGGCGCCGCGTTGATCAACTCCAGTGGCATTGAATATGACTGGCGTCGTGTTGCGCGACCGTTGCCGCAACAGTTGCTGGCTCGAGGATTGATCCAACCGGGGCCGCTGGCTTTGGGCAGCGCCGCGCGTGCTGATGGTGCGGTGCTGGATGCCCAAGGCGAACCGGCCAGCCGCCTGTTCGCCATGGGCCCGCCGCTGCGGGGGATGTGGTGGGAAAGCACGGCGGTGACTGATGTGGCGAGCCAGGCCAAGGCGTTGGCAGTAAGGCTAGTTGAATTGCAAACCCTGCGTTGAACCCTGTGGCGAGGGAGCTTGCTCCCGCTGGGTTGTGTAGGAGCTGCCGAAGGCTGCGATCTTTTGATCTTTCGCTTGAGGCTCAAGTGTCTGGGGCAAGATCGCAGCCTCGTTGCACTCGACAGCTCCTACGGCCCAGCGGGAGCAAGCTCCCTCGCCACAGGGTTTGCGCTGAGGTGGGCGGTTATAGCTCACTCACCTTCACCCAACGTTCTTCCCGCGCCGCGATGCGAATCGCCGCCGCCAGCCGTTCCACTTCCCAGGCCTCGTCAAAGTCCGTCCCGCCGGCGCCTTCGCCGGCCAGCGCCATGATCAGTTCCTGCACTTCCAACGTCTTCAATTCGTTGTAGCCCAACTGGTGCCCTGCAGCCGGGCTGAACGCGGCATAGCCGGGCAGATCCGGGCCGGCCAGCAAACGCTGGAAGCCGGGCTGGCCGGCGCGGCACAGGCGAAGTTCATTCAACCGCTCCTGATCGAATGCCAGGGTGCCAAGGGTGCCGCTGATCTCGAAATTCAGGTGATTCTTGTAGCCGTGCTTGAGCCAACTGCTGCTCACCGTGCCCCGGGCGCCATTGGCGAAACGCAGCAGCCCATGGACGTGGTCATCCACGGCGATGGCCCGCTGTTCGGCATTGCCGGCGCTGGCAGGGCGTTGGTGGTGCACGGTCTGGCTGTCGGCACAGACGGCCTCGACATCGCCCAACAAGTGCCGGGCCATGGCGAGCAAATGGCTGCCCAGGTCCGCCAGCGCGCCACCGGCATGGCTCGCTTCGCAGCGCCATGACCACGGTGAGGTCGGATCGGCCATGAAGTCTTCGCTGAATTCACCCTGGAAACCGATGATCCGCCCCAGTTCGCCGCGTTGGATCATGTCCCGCGCCCATTGAATCATCGGGTTGTGCTGGTAGTTGTAGCCGACTCGCGTCACCACCCCGGCGGCCTTGGCCGCCTGGCGCAGCTGCCCGGCCTGTTCCAGGGACACCGCCAACGGCTTTTCACAATAGACCGGCTTGCCCGCCGCCAACGCGGCCATGGCCATCGGGAAGTGCAGGTGGTTGGGGGTGGTGATGGCGACCAGGTGAACCTTCGGGTCGTCGATCAGCTGTTGCCAGTCGCTGTGGGCCGTCTCGAACCCCCAGCTCTGGGCACATTGCCGGGCTCGCTGCGGATCGGCGTCGGCCAGCGCCGCCAGTTTCAGGTTCAAGGGGAGATCGAACACCGCCTTGGCATTGTGGAACGCCAAGGCATGGGCGCGGCCCATGAAGCCGGTGCCAATCAGACCGATGCCGAGTTCACGCATGAGAAAGAGCCCTTTTGAGTTTTTATTTTCAGAAGGGCTCTTTATGGAATAAATATTCGCTAATTGCAAATATTGGAATAAATATTCATTTCATTGCTGACAAACATCCCTGTGGGAGCGAGCCTGCTCGCGATAGCGGTGGGTCAGCAGTACTTGTGTGACTGATACGACGCTATCGCGAGCAAGCTCGCTCCCACAGGGGGATTTCACAGGTCTTTCATGGCGCCCGCTGTCAGGAAAGGAACCCACCATCCACATTCAACGCCACGCCCGTGGTGTAGCTCGACGCATCGCTGGCCAGGTACAGCACCGCGCCGGCCATTTCGCTCGGGTCGGCCACGCGCTTGAGGGGTATCTGCGCCAAGGCGGTCTTCAGGATGGCGTCGTTCTTGACCAGTGCCGAGGCGAACTTGGTGTCGGTCAGGCCCGGCAACAGGGCGTTGCAGCGGATGCCGAACTGCGCGCATTCCTTGGCGAAGACCTTGGTCATGTTGATCACCGCAGCCTTGGTCACCGAGTAGATGCCCTGGAAGATCCCTGGCGAAATACCGTTGATCGACGCCACGTTGATGATGCTGCCGCCGCCGTTCTCGCGCATCAGCTTGCCGGCTTCCACCGACATGAAGAAGTAGCCGCGGATGTTCACGTCCACGGTTTTCTGGAACGCACCCAGGTCGGTGTCCAGGACGTTGCAGAACTGCGGGTTGGTGGCGGCGTTGTTCACCAGGATGTCCAGGCGCCCGAACTGTTCGCGGATGCCGGCGAACACCTGGCTGATCTGCTCCATTTCACCGATGTGGCAGGCGATGGCGGTGGCCTTGCCGCCGGCGGCGATGATCGCATCGGCCACGTGCTGGCAACCGTCGAGCTTGCGGCTGGACACGATCACATGGGCGCCTTGCTGGGCCAGCAGTTTGGCGATGGCCTCGCCGATGCCGCGGCTGGCGCCGGAAACGAAAGCGATTTTACCGTCGAGGTCGAACAACTGGGTCTTGGACATGCTGTTTCCTTGTTATGAGGGCGCTCAGAGCGTGGATTTAGCGATGACCTGCAGGCTCATCTGCTCCAGCAATTTGTTCATCTGAACGAACTGCGCGAAACGTTTGTCCTGGGTCTGGCCGTGGAAGAAGCGGTAGTAGATCTGCTGGACGATACCGGCCAGGCGGAACAGGCCGTAGGTGTAGTAGAAGTCGAAGTTGTCGATGCGGATCCCTGCGCGCTCGGCGTAGTAATCAACGCACTCACGGCGGGTCAACATGCCCGGCGCGTGGCTGGGCTGGCGGCGCAACAGTTGTACCGGCGCCGGGTCGTCCGCCTCGATCCAGTAGGCGAGGCTGTTGCCCAAATCCATCAACGGGTCGCCAAGGGGGGTCAGCTCCCAGTCCAGCACGCCGATGATCCGCATCGGATTTTCCGGGTCGAGGATCACGTTGTCGAAGCGGTAGTCGTTGTGGACGATGCTCGACGTCGGGTGGTCGGCGGGCATCTTGTCGTTGAGCCAGGCCTTGACCGCTTCCCACTTCGGCGCGTCAGGGGTCAGGGCTTTTTCATAACGATCGCTCCAGCCACGGATCTGCCGGGCCACGTAGCCTTCGGGCTTGCCCAGGTCGGCCAGGCCGCAAGCGTTGTAGTCGACGCGGTGCAGTTCGACGAGGCGGTCGATGAAGCTCTTGCACAGCGCTTCGGTGCGCTCGGCGTCAAAACCCAGCTCCGGCGGCAGCTCGGCGCGCAGGATAATGCCCTTGACCCGCTCCATCACGTAGAACTCGGCGCCCATCACCGACTCGTCGGTGCAGTGCACATAGGCTTTGGGGCAGTACGGGAAAGCATCGCGCAATTGGTTGAGGATGCGGAACTCACGGCCCATGTCATGGGCGGACTTGGCCTTGTGGCCGAACGGCGGCCGGCGCAGGACGAATTCCTGTTCGGGGTACTCCAGCAGGTAGGTCAGGTTCGACGCGCCACCGGGGAACTGGCTGATCTTCGGCAGGCCGGTCAGGCCGGGAATGTGGGCCTTGAGGTACGGGTCGATCAGGTTGGCATCGAGTTCTTCACCGTCGCGCACGCGGGTGGACTGATCAGTAAACGCCATGCTTATCCCTTCTGCTTATTTTGGAGGCCATCGATCATTGGCTAATCTAATGGCGCGTGGGAGGCGCCACAAGCACGCCAGGGTCTTATAGGTTAGCGTGTTGCCGGATAATCAGCGGGCTTGATGCATGGCGGCGTGCGCGTTGGATGGGGGCGAGCTAAGGTTTTGGGGTCTGTCGCTTTCAAAGGAGCAACCGCGATGGGATGCCCGCAAGTCTGTGGCACCGCGACCCTTCAATGCAGCTTCGGCGCAGCCCCGGCGGTGCTCAATGTGCTGCCGGTCAATCGCCTGCTGACCGGCGGGATGCCGGCGGCGAACATCATGGATCACATCCCGCTGGTGAACATCACTCCCTTCGGCATGTGCATGAGCCTGGCAAACCCCACCGTGGCCGCCGCCACCGCAGCGGCCCTGGGCGTGCTGACCCCCATGCCCTGCATCCCGGCCACCGCCGCCCCGTGGATCCCCGGCGGCGCCCCGACCCTGTTGCTGGGCAACATGCCAGCCATCGACGCCAACAGCACCTTGATGTGCAGCTGGGCCGGGGTGATCAAGATCGTCGTGCCGGGGCAGGTGCAGATGTTGATTCCCTGACGGTAACACCCGCAGCACCCCAGATCCCACAAGGGATTCAGGGGGATGGTGATGTCTGCGAGCGACTCAAAAAACTGTGGGAGCGAGCTTGCTCGCGATGACGGCGGCACAGTCAGCATTGATGCCAGCTGATCCACCGCTAACGCGAGCAAGCTCGCTCCCACAAAGGAATCTTCCACAAGGGGAACTGTGGCGGGCGCTAACCTTGATTCATTGTCTGGGCGATTCGATCTCAAGCATTGGCATGGGTCAGCCCGGTCAAGGTATCCGCAATGGCTTTCGTGCGTTGCGCCGTGCCTTCGGTGGTCCGGCTCGAGTCTTCCAGGGCATCGAGCATCGCCCGCAAGGCGCTCACAGCGACGGACTGGTCTTCGATCTGCTGGGCGACCCCTTGGATCTCTGTCGAGAGCAGATCACTGTCCACACCGAATTCCGCCGCATTCTTACGTGTGATCTCCGCCAGCTTGCGGACCTCATCGGCCACCACCGCAAACCCTCTGCCCATTTCACCGGCCCGCGCGGCCTCGATGGCGGCGTTGAGGGCCAACAGGTTGGGCTGACCGGCGATTTGCTGGATGACCTGGACAATCGACTGAATGCGCAAACTCGAACTGGCGAGCGCACGGGCGCCGCCCACCGCTTCCCCCGCTTGCGTGGCCAGCTGCTCGACGGTCGTGCCGGCCTGCTCGGCGACGCTATGTTGCCGGTCGATCGTGCCTGTCAGGTCATCCATCGACAGGTGCAGCTCGCCGGAGTAATGCTTGACCTGCGTCGCCATCTGCGCCTGTTGCTGGCTGGCCTGCGCCAATACCTGGCCCAGGTCCGTCAGGCCGTCGAACACCGGCAGGATAGTCGGGTCCAGGCCGCGGGTATCCAAGGCGCTGCTGAAATCATTCAGCTTGAACGCCTTGATCTGCTTGACCACCACATGGTTCAGCCCCGCCAACTTCTTGATCTGGCGGCGCAGGAAAAACGCCTTGAACTCGCCATAGTGGGCGATGAAGTTATCGACGTACTCATCGACAAAACCTGCGCCCTTGGTGACCCTGAAGAAGAAAATCGCCGTAAGCGTCTGGTTCAGATTGAGACCGAGAATTTCCCCGAACGTCGAGAAACCAGCCAACGGCACATCCCCGAAAATACCGGCCATGCTGCCCAGGTCGCTGCTGTTGTTGAGCCGACGCAGGATGCAGTCGTTGAGAATAGCCGCCACCGGTTGGCCGCCTTTGCCCTTGAGGAATTTCTCGTAGTCGAGCCGGGTCGCCTCGCGCAGGGGCGTGCGCTTGATCATCACCAACTCTTCGCCAGGCGCCACGTCGCAAAACAGCTGGATGATCTGCTGTTGATGGTCGATGCGGGCAATGGAACGCACGAACAATTCTTCGCCCACGCGAATGGCAAATGAATAATCGGCCAGCTTCTTCTCCAATGCCTGGGCACTGCACTCGAATGCATCGCACAGCGCCTGGACCATGCTCTTGATATTGCCCCGGCTGTCGATGACCTGATCGATGGTGCGGTCTTCGACCGACGCGGTCAGCACGCTGAGCGTCAGTCCCGCCGGTTGGAAGTTCTGGCTCTTGAACACCCCGAAGCGCACATCCGCCGCGGTTTTCAGGAAGACAATCTGCGCATGGTTCTGATAACTGCGCTGCCCATCACTGATCAGGGTCTTCTTGAAATCAGCCTTGCCCCCGGCCGAACCACCGACGAACAGGCAGGGGAAGCGTCCAGACTCATACAGCGCTTCCATAAAGAACGACTCGGAAGCTGAAAGACCATCGAACACCACGTAGGCCAAGGTATCGCGATGATCGATAGGCGTGCTCACCTGCGCCTGCTTGATGTTATTCACCAATCGGGTGATTCGCTCGCGCATGGCCAAGCGCTTGTCGCCACCGCGAATGTCCTCGCACTCCAGCGGCACCATCACCACCTCGGCCGACACAATCACACTCGCGTCAAACAACTGCAGTACTACCCGATCCCAGGTTTCGCCGGTCTGGCAGTACAGCGTGTTCGCAGCGTTGCACAGTTCACCCGAGGTCGTGCACAGGCTGATGGTGCTGTGGGCGAAGCGCTTCTTGACCTTGGCGGCGACCTGGTCGATGTCCAGGTGAGGGGAGACGAAACCGGTGATCAGTACTGGGGTGATACGTAGGTTGGCCAGCGTTTGGTCAAGTTCACCCGAAATGCAGGCCACGCTGACCGTCCCTTGAGTGCGGGTTCGGGCTTTGTTGAAGAGGTTCGGTAGGTTCATGGCTGGACTCGGTTGAGCGCGACGTGATGCGTACGAGGGATGCGTGGGGAGTCCTTTCGCTGTAGCAGTCACGGCTGGGGGGCTTGTGTGGGCGTGAGCTTGTGCTATTTGCGGGGGGGTTCCATAGGGGCTTTTGGTTGGGGTTTGTTGGGTCTGTTGGTTAGCGACTTTCGTATGGGTGCCAGGGGAGGGCGATGAAAAAACAGTCTCTGACCTCTAGACGAAAAAATGGTAGCCGCTATGCTTCGGTGATGGCCTCTTGCTACTTTTTTTGGCCGACAGAAGCAATCCTTGGCGTGAGACGGAAACCTACTTGTCGTCTCCTTCGGATATGGATAACGGCACGTGGTCACTGTTTTTCAGAACAGTGAGATGAATCTGATAAATATTAAGAGAAACTAGATCGTCAAAGTAAATATGAACCATCTATTGCTGACCGTTACGGCACGATTTTTTTCCTGAGCCGGAAGTGGGAATGGATTTCCGCTTTAATTTATCAAAGGGGAACTAATATGGAAGTGAGAGATGTTGTGACGTTGTTAGATGATTTTATTGATGGGGGCGATACAAGTATTGAAGCTGCAAATCGTTTAGAAGTGTTGATTGATAATGCTTATCCGGACGATGATTTTCTGCAACAGACGGTGGAAGTCCTAGCGTGCTATCGCCCTGAAGGCGGAGATTTTATTTTTAATGTGAGTCACGTGCGAAAACGTCTTGTTGAAACTCGAGCTTATTTCATAAAAATCGCTCCCCTATGATTTTTTGTGTATGGGAAAGTAGTTCGCTGCCTGGGAGAAACGGGGACAGACTCGTTTTTGAGGAAACTGAAGCAGTAATCGGACGGGGAGCTCCGCGAGGTCGACCGGGGGGCAGCGATTGCTGTCTTAGTTTAGAAAACGTGGTCTGCCCCCGTTTTCGCATTTGATTGGTGGTTTAGTGCGATGAGTACCTCAATAGTGAAATCAAGAATCGTTCTATTAGTGTGGTTTGTTTTTATGAATATAGGACTTGCTCAGGCCTCCTTGCGGCTTGGAGGCAATGCGATGTCTCAGGTTTTTGAGGATGCTGAGGTTGTCGCCCTGATCGACGCCGCAATGGAGGGGCGTGCCGGTGATGTGAATCGACTGGCTGCCCAAGGAGTCAATGTAGATACAGTGGGCAGTGATGGAACGACTCCGCTCATCTGGGCACTTAACGCTCGTAACGTTAAAGGTGTCGAAGCGTTATTGAAAGCTGGTGCAAATCCCAACCTAATGTCTGAAAAGCTTAGAGGCCTCTCACCCATGGCCCTCCTTGCGGGGGGAAATAGTTTGGAGCTATTGGAATTAGTACTTCGTTACGGAGGTGATGCTAAAGGGACTGGGCTCAAAAGGAGCATGAAACCTTTGGATCGTGCTGCGCGGGAAGGACGATTGCAGAACGTCAGGCTAATCGTGGGCGCCGGAGCAGACGTTAATGACCATGATGAATATGGTAAATCGGCGGCCATTGCTGCTGCCGCGTTGTCAAACTTTGAGGTGGTCGCTTGGCTGTTGGAACATGGCTACACGTATGACCTGCGCGACTTGGCAATGAGTGTTGAAATCCGTCAGGTACCACCAGACTCCGAAGCACAACGTTGGAAGAATACTGTCATAGATATGCTGAAGATGAGGGGAGTTAAATTTCCTGCCTTTGTAAAAAAACAACCTGAAGGATAACGAGGGCAGACTTTGAGGGAGCCCTTTGGTTAGAAGAAACGGGGACAGGCCCTGAGTGATCCCCACAAACCTACTCCAAGACCCGTGCCTCTTGATGTACCTCTGCTCGCAACGCGTGATCAAGCCTCTTAAAGGTGCTTCGAGAATTTGAGCCGCGTCCGTAGAACGTGTCTGTTCCGGAGGGTTCTGCGCGCGCATCGGGTCCTCACGTAGGAAACTTCTGGAAATCCCACCAAAAGCACTATTCTGGCCCTAAGCCTCTCGCCGGAGGTTTTCTGTCGCGTTACGCTCTGGATGTCGCTGCACATTCAGCGACCGGGCTTGGTAACCCGGTGGAATAAGGCGTAACAGTGCACGGACAGGATTGCAGGCTTTCAGGCCTGCGATTTTGTTTTATGGCAGCTGTGCGTGGGACGTCTTCTGACGTGCCGGTTTCCTTGATTCCCCGGTTTACCAACCTGCGCGCAGCTGCCACCCATTCGCTTGGTAACGGATGCGGCAGCTCTTCGAGTCAAGGGAGTTGAACAATGCATATCAATAGATCAAGCAAACAGCCTCATCTGCTCCGCAGCTCTGTATCGCGGTCCTGCTGCATCTCAGTCAGTGGAGGTCGCAAATGACCGAACGATCAGAAGCAAAAACCGTCGGCCACACCCCATTTCATTATTGCTCCGATCGTCCGCTGTTCCGCGTTAACGGCGGTGTTCCGTTAACGAAGTAACGAAGGTAGGACTGAAAAATATGGCCTTTTACATTGAAATGGACAAGATTGCTGATACCGAGGCGTACGTTGACTACTCTTTTGGGCGGGGTACGAATGTTGGTGTTCTTAGGCTAAACAAAGTGCGGGGAACGCTAACGGTACTTGCTGCGTGCCCATTAGACCAAGACGGAGAATGGATGCAGAGGGCAAGCATGAAATTAGCGAGGCTCTGGAAGGAAGGTATATATCCTGAAAAAACTCAATGGGCTTCGTAAGCTGCCAAACAGATTTTTTGCAGAGTGGGAGTTAGCGAGCTTGCTCGCGATGACGTCGGCACATTCAGTATTGATGCAAGCTGATCCACCGCCATCGCGAGCAAGCTCGCTCCCACAGGGGGGCGGTGCCAGTCGAGAAACCGCGGTGCACCACCCATCCAATGTGGGAGCGAGCTTGCTCGCGATGGCGTCGGCACATTCAGCATCGAGGCTACTGATCCACCGCTTTCGCGAGCAGGCTCGCTCCCACAAGGAGATTTGTGCCAGTCGAGAAACCGGGGTTTACCAGCGACCTGACATGGGACCTGGCCTCAGCCCAAATCCCCAGCCGCATGCCGCTCCGGCACCTGGCTCGCTTCATCGCCCCACGTGCGGTTGACCCGCTGCCCACGCTGTACGGCTGGGCGCTTGGCGATCTCTTCCGCCCAGCGCTGCACATGGGTGTATTCGTGAGCACTCAGGAATTCGGCGGCGCCGTACACGTTGTTGCGCACCAGTTGCCCATACCAGGGCCAGACCGCGATGTCGGCGATGGTGTAGTCATCGCCGGCCAGGTATTGGCTTTCGCCAAGGCGGCGGTCCAGGACGTCGAGTTGGCGCTTGGCTTCCATGGTGAAGCGATTGATCGGGTATTCGAGTTTCTCCGGCGCGTAGGCGTAGAAATGCCCGAAGCCACCGCCCAGGTACGGGGCGGAGCCCATCTGCCAGAACAGCCAGTTCAGGGTTTCGGTGCGACCTGCCGGATCGGTGGGCAGGAGGGCGCCGAATTTTTCCGCCAGGTAAAGCAGGATTGAGCCGGACTCGAAGACACGGATAGCGGGTTCCACGCTGCGGTCCAGCAGGGCCGGGATCTTGGAGTTGGGGTTGATCTCGACAAAGCCGCTGGAGAACTGGTCGCCCTCGTTGATGCGGATCAGCCAGGCGTCGTACTCCGCGCCCGCATGACCCAGCGCCAGCAGCTCCTCCAGCAGGATGGTCACCTTCACGCCGTTGGGCGTGGCCAGGGAGTAGAGCTGCAGCGGGTGCTTGCCAACCGGCAAGGTTTTGTCATGGGTCGGCCCGGCGACTGGGCGGTTGATGCTGGCGAACTGGCCGCCAGACGGGGCGTCGTTTTTCCAGACCTTGGGCGGAACGTAGGACGCTTTACTCATCGGGACATACCTCATCGTTGCTTGCGGTGTGATCCCCCCAGAGTCTACCGCTGTTCGTTCATGATTCGTGCGACTTCACCGGACGCCTTGAGTTTTTCGAAAGCGAGTTGGGCCTTGGCGACGACTTCATCCGGCGTGCTCAGGCTGAAGGCCAGGTGGACCCTGTGGGGTTGTTCGTCGAGGGTATAGACCTCTTCCAGCGAAGTGAAATCCACCTGGGCATCCTTGCTCATCAGGCGCGCGGTATTCTCCGGCATCGGCAGTAACTGGATCTGGCGATTCAGCAGTTTTTCAAAGTTGTCGTGGTTGTTGGCCGAGATGACCAGCCGGGTGAATCCACGTTGTTGCAGGTAGATCTGCTTGGCGTCGTTTCGCACCACGCCGATGCTGTACTGCTTGGCTTCTTCGAGGCTGTTGACGGCGATGTCTTTATTGTCGCGCAATTTATAGAGCCGGCTCGCCACGCGATGTATTTCACCTACCCATTTGAATAATTGTTCGCGGGCCGGGGTGCGGTCCAGCGGGAAGATCAGCACGTTGGGCTCGTGCAGCGCCTTTTCGTAGGCCCGGGCCCACGGGTACAGCGACAGGCTGTAATCGGTGAGCTGCGCGCTTTTCAGCGTTTCTTCGGCGATGCGAATGCCCGGCCCGATGACCTTGTCGTCACGCTGATGGGCGTACAGGGAGTCTTCGGTCACCACTTCGATTGTGTCGGCGTGGCTGTGCAGGCTGATCGAGGCGAGTAGCAAGCACGAGCAGAGTATCAGGCGATAGTGCATAGATAGACCTCATGGCGCGCGAGAGTAATTACAGGGCGACGCGGTCGCGTCCCTGGTGTTTGGCCCGGTACAGCGCCTGGTCGGCGCGTTGCAGCAGTTGATCGAAATGGTCCATGGTCTGCGGGTCCAGCTCGGCGACGCCGATGCTCACGGTGACGAAAGGCGAAACCTTGGAACCGCTGTGGGGCAGCTCACGTTCCGCCAGGCTGGCGCGCAAGCGTTGGGCGGCTTCGCAGGCTTGGGCCGCGTCGACGTTGGGCAGGACCACGACGAACTCTTCGCCGCCTACGCGGGCGGTCAGTTCGCCTGAGCGGCCGAACACAGTGCGCAGGGTTTCGGCGATCTCTTTCAGGCACAGGTCGCCCTGCATGTGGCCGTAGGTGTCGTTGTAGATCTTGAAGAAATCGACGTCACACATGAGCACGGCCAGCGGGGTGTTGTGGCGGATCGCCCGGCGAAATTCGATCTCCTTCAACTCATCGAAATAGCGACGGTTGGCCAGGCCCGTCAAGGCATCGTGACGGGACAGCGCTTCAAGCGACTGGTTCGCCGCCTTCAGTTCCGCGGTGCGGGCCTCGACCAGTTCGGCCATTTGATCGCGGCTGGCGGCCAAGGCCAGTTCATCCGAGTGTTGGCGTTCGAGGTGGGCGCGCAGATTGTCCTGGAGTTCATTGACCTGGAACTCGAGCAGGCTCAGTTCGTCCTGGCGCTGCACCGCTCGTTGCAGCTTGAGATGATGCTTGAGGGTGTGCGGCGCGAGTTCACCCAGGTGTCGGGCGATATGCACCACATGCACGGTCACCAGGCGGTTGAACATGGTCATGACCAACCCCGCCAGCAGCAAGGACTGGATGAGCTGGGTGATGACGATGCCGCGTGCTTCGCTCCAGAGGCGCTCCCACAGCAGGTTGTTGTCGCCTTCAATGGTCAGCTCACCGACTTTTTCATGGGCCCCGGCGTAGGGGTGGGCGATGAGCTGGCGATGCAGCACCGGCACCACGCCCGATTGATCGACGGTGTAGCGCTTGAGTTCGATGACTTCCGGCGCTTGTCCCGGGCGCAAGATGTTCAACACCACGCGACCCACGGGAGCGGCCGCGGCGACGCTGGTGATTTGCTGGTCGAGGGATTCACGGTCCAGTTCCCAAATGGCGTAGGCCAGGGTGTTCTGGAACACCTGATCGATCAGGGCCAATTCCGAATTCATGTCCGCCAGGTTGTTTTCCCAGGCCTGCCAGGTGCGCCAGGTGACCATGGCCAGGGTAAAGACCAGGCAGAACAACAGCGTTGCCAGCACCAGGCGCCGGCCCAGGGAGCTGAACGCCTTGGTCTCTGGTGGCAGGGAGGACGTCGTGCGGAAAGGGTTATCCATGTCATAACCATTTGCGCAGGATGGCGTCGTAGACCCCGTTGCGCCGGATGGTTTCAAGGCCAACGCGGAACTTCTCCACGGTTTCGGCCGGCGTCTTGCGGCTGAACGCCATGCTCAGGCCGTCCGGGCTGCTCAGTTCGGGCAGCGCCAGGGAGCGGATCAGCACCTTGTCCGGGTCTTCGCCATTCTGGCGCGTCAGGTACAGCGCGTTGAGCTCATTGGAAATCCACAGCTCCACGTGGTCGACCTTGAGCTTGCGGTAGTTGTGTTCGTACTTGGTGCTCGACTGCAAGTCTTCGCCGATGCGAAAGCCTTTCGAGACCAGGTACTGCTCGCCCACGTCCTGATTGACCGTGGCGATCTGGTGACCATGGGCATCGGCCAGCGAGTTGAGTTTGACCGGCCGGTCTGCCAGGGAATAGATGTACCACTGCGTCGGGCCAATGGTGCCCACCCACTGGAAAAGCGATTGCCGTGCAGGCGTGCGGACGATCGAATAGATCAGCACATTGCTTTCATTGAGCGCCATTTCGTAGGCCCGGGCCCAGGGCATGGGCTGGATGGGTGCGTCCATGCCGACTTCCTTGAGCACGGCCTGGACCACCTCGGTGCTCATGCCGGTCACGCGCCCGTCCTGCGTCATGTTGTAGGGCGGCAACTCCTCCGTCACGATGCGCAGCGGTGTCTCTGCCGCGCAAGCGCTTGCAGCGAGGAACATCAGGACGCCCCACATCAGCAGGCGATTCAGCGGCAAACCCATTGATCATTACCCTATGCAACTGGCAGAGCCCGGCAAGGCCAGGGGCTATCATTGATAGGGTTATCGGCTGGGCTGGCGCCGGCTTGAATCCGGCCCGTCGAAACCGTCAGCGGCGTATCCGCCCCATCGACAGTTGTCACCAAGGTGGCGAGGGAGCTTGCTCCCGCTGGGGCGCGAAGCGGCCCCGAAATCAAGCAGCGGGGTGTTTCAGGTCAATTGCATGCTGCTTTGTTGGGCTGCTGCGCAGCCCAGCGGGAGCAAGCTCCCTCGCCACGGTTCTGTGGGCGAGACGATGAGTAGGTTTGGCTGAGCCTGTAACCCTGTGGGAGCGAGCTTGCTCGCGATAGGCCAGGTCAGCCAGCGTCGATGTCGGCTGGGCTGCCGCTATCGCGAGCACGCTCGCTCCCACAGGGTTGCGCAGTCTTTTTTGGGGTCAGGTCCAGGCCGTCGGCCAGTGGCGCGATTCCCGCATTGGGTACCAGGCATTCCACCGGGCCGGTGGAGGCGGCCAGTTGTGTCAGCCTGGCCTGGTCGGTGGCCTGCGTCATGTCGCGGTCTTAATGACCAATCTCCCGTCTCATCGCCGCACAACAGCCCTCAAGCCTTGACCCAACGCTGGCGACTCCAACCGCTCAACGTGTCGACGGCCAACACCAGCAACAGCATCGCCAGGATCACCGTGCTGCCTTGGGCTTCCTGGAACAGGCTGAGGCTGACGTAGAGCATTTGCCCCAAGCCCCCGGCACCGACGAAGCCGAGCACGCTGGCCATGCGGATATTGTTTTCCCAGCGATACAGGACATAGGCCAGCAGTTGCGGCAGGAGATTGGGCAGCGTGCCGTAACAGAACGCCAACACGGCGTTGCCACCCTGCAGGCGGATGGCGTCGGCAGGTTCCGAGGGGGTATTTTCCAGGGCTTCGGCGAACAGCCGGCCGAGCACGCCGGTGGTGTGCAGGGCCAAGGCCAGGGTGCCGGCATTCGGGCCGAGCCCCGCGGCGAGGACCATCAGCGCGGCCCACACCAGTTCTGGAACGGCACGCAAGGCGTTGAGCACCAGGCGCGATGCGCTCTGCAGGGGCCAGCCAAAGCGCCCGGCTGCCGGCAAGGCCAACAGCAGGCCGAACACCGCCGCGAGCAGGGTGCCCAGGGCCGACATGGCCAGGGTTTCCAGGGCGCCGTGACCGATCGCCTTTAAATGGGCCGGGCTCAGGTCTGGACTGAAGAAACGCTGCGCATAAGCGCCCATCTGGTGCAGATTGCGACTGTCGCCGAGCTCGCCCAGGTCGATGCCGAGGTAAACGAACGAGGCGATGACCGCCGCGCCGAGGCACAGGACAATGGCCGCGTTGATCAGGCGATTCATGCCAGCCTCCAGCGCAGCAGGCGGCTGAGTTGATCGGCGAGCAGCACCAGTGCCAGGAACGTCAGCAGCAGGCTGGCCACTTCTCCGCCGGCGAACATGCGCAGCGACAGGTCCATCTGCTGGCCCAGGCCCCCGGCACCGACGAAACCCATCACCACCGAGGCGCGGATCGCACACTCCCAGCGATACACCGTGTACGACAACAGTTCCGCCGCGACATTGGGCAGGATCCCGTAGCAGAAGGCGGCGAGGCGGCTGCTGCCGGACTGCAAGAGTGCGTGGGCCGGACGCTGGTCGACCGATTCGTAGATTTCCGCGTAGACCTTGCCCAGCATGCCGCTGTAGGTAATCGCGATCGCCAGTACGCCGGCCGTTGGGCCGAGGCCGACGGCGCGGACGAAGAGCAGTGCCCAGACGATTTCCGGGACGCTGCGCAAGAAGATCAGCAGGCCGCGTACCGGCCAGCGCAGCAGTTGGCCCCAATAGCCCGGATGGCCGGCACGGGAGGCCGCCGACAGTGACAGGGCGCGGCTGGCCAGCAGGCTCGCGGGCACCGCCAGCAGTAACGCCAGGGCCATGCCCGCCGTGGCGATGGCCAGCGTCTGCAAGGTGGCCTGCCACAGCAGTTCAACGAACTCGTCGCCATGGGCGGGCGGCCAGAAGGCCGCGACAAAGCGGCCCATCTCGCTCTGGCTGTCACTCGCCACCAATACGCTGAGGTCCAATTCGCTGAACCGGATGCCCGGCCACAGCAGCACAAGGGCCAGCAGGCTGAGCAGCAGGCGAGGGCGGGTGGCGGGGTCTCGGGTATCGCGTGTCAGCATCGGGGGATCTGCACGCTCAAGGTAGTAGGGGGCGTTGGTGAAGGCTGCAGTTGATCGTTGGCGTAGAGCGTGTCGAGCAGCGGACGGTCGACCGCCTCGGTGGGCAGGTCGAACAGGACCTGCCCCTCACGCAGGCCAATGACCCTGGAAAAGTGCGCCAAGGCCAGTTCCACCGCGTGCAGGCTGGCGACCAGGGTCACGTTGTGTTCCCGGGCATGCTGGCAAAGCACCGAAAGCGTATGTTCGGCTAATACCGGGTCCATGGCCGAAACCGGCTCGTCGGCCAGCAATACCTCCGGCGCCTGGTACAACACCCGGGCGATGCCCACGCGTTGCAGTTGACCGCCGGACAGCTGCTGGCATTGCGCGAACAGTTTGTCGCCCAGGTCCAGCCGGGCCAATGCCGCCCTGGCGCCGGGAATGTCCAGCGGGTGCAGCAGATTCAACAAGCTTTTACCAATGCCCCACTGACCGAGCTTCCCGGCCAGGACCGCCGGGACCACCCGTTGGCGTGGCGGCAGGGGCGGCGCTTGGGGGATCAGGCCGAGGCGCGCGCGCAAGCGCTGCCGCTGACGGGCAGGCAGCTGCCAGGCACGCTCGCCGAGCAGCTGCACCTCGCCGCAGCCCGGGCGCAGGGCGGTGGCCAGCAGGTTGAGCAGGCTCGACTTGCCGGCACCGGACGGGCCGATGACCGCGACCTGTTCGCCGGCGCCGATGTGCAAGTCGATGCCCCGCAACGCCTGGACGCCGTTGGCATGGGTCACGCTGACCTGGGTCAGTTGCAGGGTCATTTGAGCAGTTCGGCGGCGCGCGCGGCTTCCTCGATGCCCTTGTAGTTCTCAGGCTTGGTTTCGATGACGCGGCTGGCGGCTGGCAGGGCGAGAATGGCCTTGGCCTTCGGGTGGGCCGGATCGAGGGCCAGGAAGGCCGCCTTGATCTTGGCCGCCAACGCCGGGTCGAGGGTTCCGCGCACGGTCCAGTTGTAGTCGAAGTAGGTGGGGGTGGTGGCGAAGACCTTGACCTTGGCCGTGTCGACCTTGCCGGCCGCTACCAGTTTTTCCCAGACGCTTGCGTTCAGCACCCCGGCGTCGACCTTGCCGGCCTGGACCCAGGCGACGGTGGCGTCATGGGCGCCCGAATAACCCACGCGGCTGAAGTAGGTTTCCGGCTTGATGCCGTCCTGGAGCATGAAATAGCGCGGCATGAGGCTGCCGGACGTCGACGACACCGAACCAAAGGCGAAACTCTTGCCCTTGAGGTCGGCCAGGGATTTGACGGCAGGGTCGGCGGTGATGAAGTTACTGGTGAACTGGGCATCCTGTTCGCGCTGGACCAAGGGGATGGCGTTGCCGGTTTTCAGGCGCGCCTGCACGAAGGTGAAGCCACCCAGCCAGGCCATGGCGATCCGGTCGGTGGCCAGCGCCTCGACCACGGCCGGGTAGTCGCTCACGGGGACGAACTCGACCTTCCTGCCGGTTTGCTGTTCCAGGTAAGCCCCCAGTGGCTTGAACTTGCGCAGCAGCTCGGTCGGGGCTTCGTCGGGAATCGCGCTGACTTTCAGGGTGTCGGCGGCCTGTGCCAGCCAACTGCAAAACGACAGGGCAACACCAGCGGCCAATGCCAAGGACGGCTTGAGCATGAAGGATCTCCGATACAGGAAGGCAAGGAAATATTGAAGCGTCAGCCCACAGGGGCGGTACGCCGTTCTGTGAGGGTAGACGAAGGAAAGGGATGTTAACCGTTTCTGGCTATGAACTCACCCAAACCCCTTGTGGGGGCTTGATGGCGAAGAGTCCTGTGGGAGCGAGCCTGCTCGCGATGGCGGGGTATCAGTCAAACTTGGCAACTGATCCTCCGCCATCGCGAGCAAGCTCGCTCCCACATGGGTATGTAGCGGGCAGGAGATGCACGAGGGCAGAGCCGTTTGGGACAACCCTGGTGGGCGTCCCTGCCTGGCGGGTCTCAATAGACCGGGGGCACGATCAGCTCCGGGGGCGTCGGGCTGCGGGAATAGTCTTCCTGGCGTACGCGCTGCGGCAGCTCGATGGTGGGCAGTTCCACTTCTTCATAGGGCATTTGCCCCAGCAGGTGGTGGATGCAGTTGAGCCGGGCCTTTTTCTTGTCGTCGGCGTGCACCACCCACCAGGGAGCCTCGGCGATGTGCGTGCGTTCAAGCATGATTTCCTTGGCCTTGGTATAGGCCTCCCAGCGCCGACGGGACTCCAGGTCCATGGGGCTGAGCTTCCATTGCTTGAGCGGGTCATGAATACGGCTGAGAAAGCGCAGGTGCTGTTCCTGGTCGGAAATGGAGAACCAGTACTTGATCAGCTGGATGCCGGAGCGGGCGAGCATCCGCTCGAATTCCGGCACGGTACGGAAGAACTCTTCGTACTGGTCGTCGGTGCAGAAGCCCATGACCTGTTCGACCCCGGCGCGGTTGTACCAGCTGCGGTCGAACAGCACGATCTCACCCGCCGCCGGCAGGTGCGAGACGTAGCGCTGGAAATACCATTGAGTCCGTTCACGGTCGTTGGGGGCGGGCAGGGCGGCAACGCGACACACCCGGGGATTGAGCCGCTGGGTAATGCGCTTGATCACGCCACCCTTGCCGGCGGCGTCCCGTCCTTCGAACAGGATCACGACCTTGTGCCCGGTCTTGACCACCCAGCTTTGCAGCTTCACCAGTTCGCCCTGGAGGCGGAACAGTTCGCTGAAATACAGTCGGCGGTTTTCCTTTTCGCTGCTTTGCGGAGCGTGTTCATCGAACAGGGCGTTCAGGTCATGCCCGTCTTCGGACAATTCCAGCTCCAGTTCTTCGTCACTGTGATCGAGCAATTCGCGGTGGATGCGCTGTACCAAGGTGTCCTGGGTTGAAAGCATGGTGGAAAACTCGGTCGTGGAGGCGCGATCCACGCTATCTGCAGTTTGTTACATAGTAGTGACGTCATCTACGCTTCATGAGTTTGTCGTTGGCTAAAACAGGGAGTGTCATCCAGGTGTCATCGAACCCGTGGCAGGATCCTCGCAAATCATCGTGGGATGCTCGGCAGCGCTTGTGCCTGCTGGCTGATGAATCAAGGAATACCGCTATGAAAGGCGACGCCCCCCTGTTCGCGGCCATTGACCTGGGTTCCAACGCCTTTCGCCTGATGATTGGCCAGTCGGTCAGGCGCAATCGACAGATGATGATCCAGGAAGTGAAAACCTTGCGCGAGCCGGTCCGATTGGCCGAGGGCCTGCAGGCCGGGGCGCTGGACGAGCTGGCGCTGGATCGAGGCTGGCAGGCCCTGGCCCGATTCGGCAAGAAACTGCGCGGCTTTGAAGCCGGACGGGTGCGGGCGGTGGCGACCAGTGCCGTGCGCGAAGCGGCCAATGCCCAGTTGTTCCTGGCCAGTGCCGAACGGCACCTGGGGTTTCGGATCGACGTGCTGTCGGGGCATGAAGAAGCCCGGCTGGTGTATGCCGGCGTGGCCCATACGGTGCCCGGCGTCGAACAGACGCGATTGGTGGTGGACATCGGCGGTGGCTCGACCGAACTGATCTTGGGGCAGGGCGCCCAACCGTTGTTGACGGAAAGCATTGCCATTGGCAGTGGCACCGTTGGCGCGCGTTACTTTCCGGGCGGACGCATCACCGCTCAGGCGCTGCTGGAGGCTGAACGCGTGGCCGTCCTGCAGTTTGAAGCAGTGGCGGCGCATTATCGCGCGCAGGGCTGGCAGCAGGTGATCGGCTCATCCGGTACAGCGCGGATGTTGGCCAAGGTGCTCAAGGCCAATGGTCTCAATGACTTCGGACAAGGCGGCATCACCTACGGCGGGTTGCTGCGCCTGTCGCTGCGGCTGCTGGAAGTCGGGCATGTCGAGCAACTCAGGTTGGCCGGCTTGCAGCGTCATCGCCTGGGCATCTTGCCCGGTGGCCTGGCGATCATGCTGGCGGCGTTCAAGGTCTTCGGTATTACAGACATGCTCGCTAGCGAAGCGGGCCTCAGGTTCGGTGTGCTTCATGGCCTGATGCATAAAAGCTGATCACGAACGGTTGCCCGCCGTGACGCTTATCGATGACGGCTCAAGGTCGAGCGTCAGCGCTTTTTGGTAATCCCTCCGTTGCCAGATCCAGCCTCTTGTCGCCTGGGCGGCCGGTACGTCCGGTTATCGCAAAGCGTCGGCCTGGATCGGGATGATTGCGCGAACGGGGCTTTTCGCTCTTTCGATCTGCAGTCAGTGAAGGCACAATGCGCATCCTTTTTTGGCTCGCCTTGCCCGGAGGCCTCGAAAATGATCAAAACGCCGTACTACCTCATCGACAAACAAAAGCTGCTGGCGAACATGCAGAAGATCGCCTATGTGCGTGAGCAGTCCGGGGCCAAGGCCTTGCTGGCGCTCAAGTGCTTCGCCACCTGGTCGGTGTTCGACCTGATGCAGCAGTACATGGACGGCACCACCTCGTCGTCGCTTTACGAGCTCAAGCTCGGCCGGCAGAAGTTCGCCGGCGAGACCCATGCCTACAGCGTGGCCTGGGCCGACGAAGAGATCGAGGAGATGCTCGCCAACTGCGACAAGATCATCTTCAACTCCATCGGCCAGTTGCAGCGCTACACCGAAGCGTCCGCCGGCAAGGTCCGCGGCTTGCGGGTCAATCCGCAGGTGAGCAGCTCCGATTACCTGCTGGCCGACCCGGCGCGACCGTTCAGTCGCCTGGGCGAGTGGGATCCGGTGAAGATCGAGCAGGTCATCGAGCACATCTCCGGCTTCATGTTCCACAACAACTGCGAGAACGGCGATTTCGGCCTGTTCGACCAGATGCTGGGCACTATCGAAGAACGCTTTGGTCACTTGCTGCATAAGGTCGAGTGGGTCAGCCTCGGTGGCGGCATCCATTTCACCGGCGAGGGCTACGCCCTGGACGCCTTTTGCGCACGGCTCAAGGCCTTCTCGCAAAAGTATGGCGTGCAGGTCTACCTGGAGCCGGGCGAGGCCGCGATCACCCAGAGCGCGTCGCTGGAAGTCACCGTGCTCGACACGCTCTACAACGGCAAGCACCTCGCCGTGGTGGACAGTTCCATTGAGGCGCACATGCTCGACCTGCTGATCTATCGCCTGGACGCCAAGCTGGCACCGAGCGAGGGCGAACACACCTACATGGTTTGTGGCAAATCCTGTCTGGCCGGAGACATCTTTGGCGAGTACAAATTCGATCGTCCGTTGTCCATCGGCGATCGGCTGTCGTTCATCGACGCAGCGGGCTACACCATGGTCAAGAAAAACTGGTTCAACGGCCTGAAGATGCCGTCCATCGTTGTGAAGCAACTCGACGGCAGCGTCGAGGTGGTTCGCGAGTTTGTTTACGACGACTACTTGTCCAGCCTCTCTTGAGCTGGCGGAAGGAGAAATAAAGAAATTGAAGAAGAACGTACTTATCATTGGTGCAGGAGGTGTCGCCAAGGTGGTGGCCCACAAGTGCGCGCAGCACAACGACGAACTCGGTCGTATTGCTATCGCGTCGCGCAACATCTCCAAATGCCAGGCCATCATCGACAGCGTCAAGGCCAAGGGTAGCCTAAAGCAACCCGCCGACATCAAGGCCTTTGCACTGAACGCTCTGGATGTCGAAGCGACCAAGGCGCTGATTCGCGAAACCGAGTCGCAGATCGTCATCAACGTCGGCTCTGCCTTTCTCAACATGTCGGTGCTGCGTGCCTGCATCGATACCGGCGTGGCCTACCTGGACACCGCCATCCACGAAGAACCGGGCAAGGTCTGCGAGACGCCGCCCTGGTACGGCAACTACGAGTGGAACCATCTCCAGGAGTGCCAGGAGAAGAACATCACCGCCATTCTCGGCGTGGGCTTCGACCCGGGTGTGGTCAATGCCTATGCGGCACTGGCGCAACAACAGCATTTCGACCGCATTGATTCGATCGACATTCTCGACGTCAATGCCGGCTCCCATGGCAAATATTTCGCCACCAATTTCGACCCGGAAATCAATTTCCGCGAATTCACCGGACAGGTGTGGAGCTGGCAGGACAGCCAGTGGACCAGCAACACCATGTTCGAAGTCAAGCGCACCGACGACCTGCCAGTCGTAGGCTCGCAGAACCTGTACCTGACCGGTCACGACGAAGTGCACTCGCTGTCGAAGAACCTCGACGTGCCCAACGTGCGTTTCTGGATGAGCTTCGGCGAGCACTACATCAATGTGTTCACCGTGCTCAAGAACCTTGGCCTGCTCTCCGAGCAACCGGTCAAGACCGCCGAAGGCCTGGAAGTCGTGCCGCTGAAAGTGGTCAAGGCCGTGCTGCCTGACCCGAGCTCGCTGGCGCCGGGCTACACCGGCAAGACCTGCATCGGCGACCTGGTCAAGGGCACCAAGGATGGCCAGCCGCGCGAGATGTTCATCTACAACGTAGCCGACCACGAGGACGCCTACGCCGAAACCGACAGCCAGGGCATTTCCTACACCGCCGGCGTGCCACCCGTGGCCGCAGCCTTGCTGGTGGCCCGTGGTGAGTGGGACGTGCAGCGCATGGTCAACGTCGAGGAGCTGCCTGCCGAGGCGTTCCTCGAGGCGCTGGATGCGATGGGCTTGCCGACGCGCATCAAGGACGAGCATGGAGACCGTCCCTGGAACCAGAACGCCTGAAGGACGCCAGGCAGGTTCCACTTTGGCTTCCCCGATAGAAACTGCAGAATCGCTCCGGATTCTGCAGGCGATTGAAGCAGGCGATTCACCACCGCGTGAAGCCCTGGCCATCTGAGGAAGCCTTGAAGAAATGCTCCGTATCGAAAGGTACGGAGCATTTTTCGTTTATACCCCCATCAAATAAATAACCTTGTGGCGAGGGGATTTATCCCCGCTGGGCTGCGCAACAGCCCCAACAAAGGCTGAATGCGGTCAACCTGAAACATCACAGTGTCTAATTTTAGGTCCGCTCCGCGGCCCAGCGGGGATAAATCCCCTCGCCACATAGTCCCTGCGCAGCGGCCCTCAACACAAACCCGCTCAAGCAGAAGCCCTGGCCATGAACGATCATCCGACCTTACGATTGCGCTTCCAGGCCCCGGAGAAACAATCAGTGAAACCATTCAGAATTCGCGAGTTGGAGAGCACCGATGCGCAAGCGCTGCTGGCCTTCGAAATCCACAACCGTGAATGGTTCGAGTCGCAGATCGACCCACGCGACCCGGCCTTTTATTCATTGACGGGCGTCGCCGATCACATCGATAGCTATCTGGCCGATTTCGCTGAGGGTGCCTGGCACCCGTTTGTCATCGAGGATTCCAGCGGGAGAATCGTGGGGCGGGCGAATTTGAAAAGCATCCATTCACCACACGGATGCGCCGAGGTGGGCTATCGCATTGATCAACGCGCTTGCGGGCAAGGGCTGGCAACGCTGGCTCTGAAACATCTGATCGAGGCGGCGCGGATGCGTTGGAAGCTTACACAGCTGGTGGCTTATGTTTATGAGAGCAACGTCGGCTCAAGGAAGGGTCTTGAGCGGTGCGGGTTTGTACCTGGAGCGGTGTCGGATGGCGAGGACATCGAGAGTGGAAGCCGCTTTGTGCTTTCGATCTAGCAATGCGTTTCACCCGTAGTAAATGGCCCCAGGCTTGGACAGCGAAGCCGTGAGAGACGAATCGGCACCTGAGGCGCCGATCCGTCTACCAGCTACAACCAATAGCGCAAGCCAAGCATCAACGACTGGGCGTTGTACTCCGTTTGCACATCGCCCTGGGGCAGGCCCTGGATGTCGCCGAAGTGCGCTTCGCCGGTCTTGAAGTAGCGATAGTCCAGCGACATGGACCAATGCTCGCTGAGTTCATAAGCGACCCCGGCGCCGAGTTGCCAGGCCGAGACGGTGTCGCGATGGGTGTCGCCGAACTCGACGCCACCGGCTTCCAGGCCGGTGATGGTCAGCACGGCGTAGCCCAGGCCACCGCCGACATACGGGGTGAAGCGGCTCAAGGGGGCCGGCAGGTTCGAGATGTCATACCAGAGGTTGGCCATGAGGCTGGTGGCTTCCTGTTCGCCTTTGCCGTCGATGCTGCCGCCGCCCTCGTAGACCCGCTGATTGAACTGGGTCAGGGTGTTGCGGCGGTAGCTCAGTTCCACTTCGGGCCGTAGCCCGGTCGGGAAGCGCCAGCCCAGTGCGAGGCCGGTGGCGAAGCCGGAATGCAACGGCTGGTTGTATTCCATTTCGACGAAATCAAGATCGTTCTGGTTAAGGTCCTGTTCAGCGACCCAGTTCACGCCGCCCATGCCACTGACATAGGGGCCGAGCGTGTCGGCGAAACTCGACGTTGGGGCGATCACACCCAGGCCAACGATGCCCATGACGAGATAGCGGGTGTTTTTCTGTAGGTTCATGCTAGATCCGAAATGTTGCTGTTATCGATAGGTAGGCGAAACACGTCCGAGGGCGCTCACACGAGGTGCAAGGGCGTCGCGGTTTTCCCCCGCGCCGAGGTGGCGGCCCGTTGTTCAGCCAGCTTGCAGAGGTTGTCCAGGGCGGTGGTCATCGCCCTGGCCAGTGCTTTGCGCAGCAGTGCGCGGTACAGGAAACTCAACGGCCCCGAAATCCTCGCGCTATGGATGACATGGGTTTCATCGGCAGAGAGCCGGCGCATCCGATGGTCGAATTCCAGGTCGATCCAGAGCAGCCGTGCGCTGTTGCGATAACTTTCGTGCGGGCTCACGGCTTCCAGCTTCAGGGGCATGTTCAAGCCATTCTTGAGGACACATCTGCCGCGCGTTCCCGCCTGGAACGGACCGTCGAGCTGGCACTGGCGAACGTCGGTATCCCATAGCGGTGCTTCGGGAAAGTTGCTCCAGAGCTTCCAGATTTCAGAAGGCGGCGATTTGACTATGACTTGCACGTTGACGTCGTTCACGGTGACACCTTGGTTGTGGGGGGCACGGTCATGCGGGGTGGCAGATCCATTCAATGCTCAGGCTGCCGGTGCGGATTGACTCAGCACCTGGGCGGTAATGCTGGCTTGTCCGATTTTTTCGCCCCGGTTGAACAGGTCGATGTAGATGCGGTTGGTCTTGAAGGCCTGGAGCGCAGCGTCAAAACCGGCCTGCGGCGCCAATGACAGCGGGCTGTTCCTGGGGATGGGCCGATCCAGGGTGAAGCTCAAGGCCAGCAGGTTCATTGGGGTGTTGAGGGGGATGCGCAGATGGCTGTGGGCGATCTGCATGTAGCACTGGCGAGCCACCTCGAGGAAATACACCATGGAATAGTGCTGGGGATCGCCTGCCTGGAAGAAGTGCTCCGGCGGCAGTTTCACCGTGTCCACGCTCAGGCCCTGGGCGACACCGCTCATGTCACTGACGATGACGTTTTCCGCCCGGGCCTTGTGCAACAGGGCCTTGTCGCGGCAGGGCGTGGCGGTGAAGTCGCTGGCCGGCGAGGTCTCGAACGCCGAGCTGTAGGCCATTTCGAGGATGCAGGTGCACATCACTTTCCCGGCCTGCATGACCTTCCCATGGAACACCTGGGAATCTTCGCCTTGCTCCACATGCAGATCGACCGTGCCGTGCTTCTGTACGTAGTGCTGGAACTTGATCGTCAGGGTCTTGATGTAGGCGACCCGTCCGCTCAGTGGCGGCATGGCCAGTTCGAGCAATTGCAGCACGCCCTCCAGCAGCAAGATGCCCGGAATGTGATCCAAGGGGTGGTCGAAGAAGTAGGGGTGCGCTTCATTCACCACCAGTTGGGCGTGCAGCGACTGAGGGCTGCGCCGGGCGTTGGTGATCACGCTATGTTCCGCGCTGCGCTGCCAGGGTGTCGGGCGCTGGGTGGTATCGCCACGGTGCAGGGCGAACAGGCTTTCCATGGCGCGCACCCGCACCCGCACCCCGGAGAGCAGGGTGCTGGTGAGCATGTCGCTGAGCTGCTGCACATCGACGCCATCGTTCTGCGGCTCGTGGACCAGGCTGACAGGCGTGATGACCTGCTGCAGTTCCTGGGATGACGAATGGGCAAAGCGCAGCATGAACGGATGCTTGATGGGCGAGCTGGCCTCGACCGTGGTCGGAGTCCACTGGCGAAGCCGTTCGGTAAACAGCCACATCACCGTCTTGCCGGCCTCACGCACCTCGATCACGCTATGGGTCGCGCTGCGCAACATCACCGCCAGCAGGGTTTCGATGCCGCTGGCTTCGGCGAGGAAACCGGTGATTTCCCGCAGCGATCCGCTGGCAGGTGTCGCAACCGGCTGCAACTCGCAGATTTCAACGTTCGCATAGTGGTTCGGCGCTTTGCCCACCAACCGGCAAGCCGCTTCCAACGAGTCGGCGGCGTGGGCGAGGACTGCGGCGCGGATCACCAGCAACGGTTTGTCTGAGGCCTGCGGCTGATAGCGACGCACCGCCAGCAGCCCCAGTCCTTCACCCTGCTGGGTCGCGGTACGCCGGGCACGCTCGACCTCGATTTCACCACTGAGAAAACGCCCGGCACCGAGCAGGAGCGTGGTGATACCGTTGTCGAACCATTGCGGCGAAGCCAGCAAGGTTTGCCAGAACAGGCCCGCGGTGCCGACCAGGGTCTGATGGAAACCCTTGAAGTCAAAAATCTGTGCCGGGTAGCCGGACAACATGTTCGGCAGCATGGTTGCCACGTCAGTCACTTCGACGCCCGGCGCCGCGCCTTGTGTCCGGGAAAAGAAGTTGTGGGCGCTGCTATAGGCGTTGCTGAAGCGCTCGCCGCCCATGTTGCAGCACATGACCATCGCGGTGCCGGGCGAACCGGCCACGCCCGGCAAGCGTCGCAGCAAGTGGTTGACGCGATCGGTGATCAACAGTTTGAACGGGTCGACGTGGGCCAGCGGCTTGGGCCCCATGCCGAAGCCATCGATATCGATGACGTGGTCCTGGGCGAGGAATTTGCCCAGCAAAGGCTGACCGGGCACCGGGGTGTAATCGACGAAGCGCCCATAAGGGAACACGACCGAAGGCGCCGCGGGTTGGTCGAGCTGCTGCTGGAATGCCTGCAACGAACGGTGGCTGCCCAGCGCGGCCTCAGCCTCGACGATGGCAAGGTCCAGCATCACCACGCCGCAGGTGTTGGCGGGGGCTGCGGCAGGCCGCTCGTTGGGAACGTATTCATCCACCACCAGGTGAGCGTTGGCGCCGCCAAAGCCGAAACTGGAGATGCCAATCCGGATCGCCGACTGACGCGCCTCCAGAGGATGTACCTGCTGGGTGGCGAGTCGCAGGCAGGTGGCGTCGACTTTTGCGCTGGGGCGGTAGCCCGGCTGCGGGGGGATGCCTTTGTGGCGCAATATCATCAGGGCCTTGGCGAGCGAAGCGCCGCCGGCAGCGGCCAGGGGATGGCCGATGACCGACTTGATCGAACCGATGGTGATTTTCTCGCCGTGCGGGCGATGGGGGGCGAAGAAGCTGTCCAGCGAGGCCAGCTCCGTCGCATCCCCCAGCGGTGTGCCGGTGCCGTGGGTCTCGATGTAGTCCACGTCCCTTGGGTCAAGGCCGCGATAAGCACGTTGGTAAGCCGAGTATTGGGCCTGTTTGCCGGGGGCAAACACCGAGCCTTCGGCGCCGTCGGCGGACATGCCCAAGGCGCGCAAGACACCCAGGGGCCGGCGTTGCGCGGTCAGGGCCCGGGCGACCGGTTCGACCAGGAACGCAACGGCACATTCGCCCGGTACAATGCCGTCGGCGTCCTGGCCGAAGGCTTCCATCCGCGCCCGCGCGGAAAACGCCGTCAACTGCGAGAAGCCCAGGAACAGCGCCGGTGGCAGCACGGTGTTGAGGGCCATGACAATCGCGTTGTCCGCCTGGCCGCTGTTGACCAGCGCCTGGGCCATGTCCAAGGCATAGGGGAACGAGCTGCACGCGGTGTCCACCGATAGCGCCGGCCCACCCAAGGCAAAGGCCGCGGCCAGCGCCGCGACTTGTTCACCGGGGGTAAAGCCCAGCGGTGCATCGGGTTTTCCGGACATGCCGGTGACGAAATAGCTCTCGTCACTCCAGGATGTCGCGACCACCAATGCCGTGCGTTCGCTACTCAGTAGCGAGCCCTGTGCGGCCAGTTGGCTGAACAGCGTCTGGAGCACTTTCTTGCCAATGGCGACCTGTCGTCCTTCGTGCCGTGACGGAGTCGAAGCGTCGTCGGTCAGGCAAAAAGCGCTGTCCAGGTAGGTGCGATCTTTCTCGCCGGCCTTGGTTGAATAGATCGACGCCTTGTCCACGTCCCAGCGTGTCGGCATCGATTCGATCGGTGCGACCTGCCCTTGGGAAAGCAACTGCCAAAGCGCTTCCGTTGACGGTGCTCCTGGAAACTCGCCCGCCATCGCGCTGAAGCAAAAATCGTCCGCTGTTGTTGCTGCGCCACTCATACCCTGTCTCCTGATCGCCAAACTGCTGGGTGACGGGTTCGTCACCCGGATTCCATTCCTGTCGCTCGTTGCTGGGCTCAGCTCAGTCTGGCCAGCAGCGACAAGGCATCCTGAGGCGTGCGACGGGACATCAGCGCTTCACCGGCAAACTCGCTGGCCGAGCACTGTTGCGCCATGGAATGGCAGAGTGCTTCTCGGGCGAAGCCGTTGAGACCCAGTTGGGCGAACGGTGTCTGGATATCGATGGACTGCGCGGCGTCCGGGATCAACGGCGACAGGGCGTTGAGCAGCAGGTTTTCTGCCTGCCCTTGAGTGGCGGCCGCGGCAGGTGAGGGCGCCGCTTGCGGTTGGGGATCGGCCAGGGCGGCTTGGATCAGGTCAATGGTTGCCTGCGGGAACTTGGCATTGGCCAGCTCGGAACTGTGAGCCTTGAGCTGTGGCCACAGGGCGACGGCCGACTCGAGGAAATCCAGCTGCACGAGCGAATCCAGGCCCAGGCTTTCATAGCTTTGTGTCGGGTCGATCTGCTCAACCGTAAAGCCGGTGATCGCCGCGAGTTGGTCGAGTACCCAACCCTGGACATCCACCGCCGGCGCCTGTGGATCGGCTTCAAGCCGTGCCAGCAAGGCGGTCGGGGTTGGGGCATCGAAGAGCTGCGCGGTGAGCGCTTTCTTTTCCGGGAAGTGCTGGGCCAGGGACTCGAAAATATCCACCAGTCCCAGCGAGTCGCTCCCCAGGCTCTCGAAGCTTTGATCGAAGTCGATCTGTTGTGCCTGGAAGCCGGTGACGGCGCTGATTTCTCCGCGCAACCATTGCCCGTAGCTGAGTGCCGATGTCTCTGCGACGGTTTCGGCGACGGGCATCGGGGCCAAGATGGTCGGTTTAGCCTGAACAGGCTCCAGCACTGCAACATTCTGGCTGACGGAGGTTTCGATCCCATGGGCATAAACGCCCTCGAGAACTTGTTGATGAGCATTGAAGTAATGGGCAGTAACGGTTTCGGCTTGTTCCAACACGCGCAGCAATATCGCTTCCTTGGCGACATTGGATTCGCACAATGACTCAATGATCTTTTCGGACAGAGAGAAATAGCTGTGGGCTATTCTCCCGTTGGACACGATGAATTCCTGCACCACATCGTTAAGTTGCAAACGCATCAGGTTCTCCTAACCAAGTCGGTCGATATTTCTATACTAAAGAAAAATCAAAAATCATGGCCCAGGACTGGGCCTTGTTTATATCAATGAAGCAAATTGGCTGTAGCCATGGCGCGACTTAAAGTTGGAGTTCCACTGCGTCGATCTCATAAGAGGTGGTTTTTCTGGCGCCCTTGAGCAACCCGGACCTTACGTTCAGGTAAGTCGCCAGCGTTATCGCATCGGCACCTTGGAAAGCGATGTAGCCGTCAGGACGAATCAGCATCAACGTGCCTGCCTTGGCGTGGTAGCGCTTGTGCAGTCGCCAGTCCGGGTCCAGCAGTGTCGAGTGCCAGGATGGCAGCCCGGCGCTGCTCAGGGCATCGATCACGCAATAAGCCTTGATGCCTGGATAGTCCTTTTCCACCGACTCGGCCAAGGCGTAATGGCCCGGCAATAAAGGTGAAAACTGATCGGCCGCGCTGAAGATCAACAGCGTGAACGTTCCGTGGAACAGGTCGATCAAGTGTTTTGTGGGCAGCCCTTGCAGTTGCCACAACTCGACATCGGGTGCCAGTTGCCCGGCGCGAGGCGCTGCGCTCGGGAACTCGGTTTTTTTGCCTTTCTTGTTCCAGTTGTAGCGCTGTTTCTTCGTCAGCGATTCCTGGATGTAGTCACTCTTCTCGTAGTGATACTGATGACCGGAAATCATGGACGGCAACTTGCGCTGGACCTTTTTCCGGTTGCTCAACAACGGCAGGACGTTGTCACGCAGCCAGACCAGGGCGCGCCGCCGGACGGTAATCAACCCCGTCAACCGGTGGGCGGTGTTCTCGACTTCCAGGGCAACCGGATAACGCTCTTCGTTGTAGCTGTCGAGCAAGGACGGATCCGCCAGGCCTTGATCGACATAGGCGATTTTCCAGGCCAGGTTATAGGCCTCGGAAACCCCCAGGTTCATCCATTGGCCACCGATGGGGCTGCCGATATGCGCCGAGTCCCCCAGCAGGAACACCGAGCCTTGTTGCATCGTTTGCACGCGGCGATGCTGGAACGAGGCGATGGTCGTCGAGGAAATATTGGACAGCGTCATCTTTTGCCCACGTCCTTCGCACAGGCGCTGGAAGTTCTCCAGGCTCAGTGACGGACGCTCGCCTTCTGGCGGCAGGTTGTAGGGCATTTCGATGAACAGCCGATAACGGGACTGGGCGCTGATCGGCGCAACCGCCACGTAACCGTCTTGTGCACCGAGGAAAAACGCGCCCTCATCCTGGCTGCCGGACCATTGGATATCGGCATCGGCGAGCATGAAGAAGCGGTCATAGGACGAACCTTCGAAGGTCATGTCCAGGCGTTTTCGGATGTTGCTGCGAGCACCGTCACAGGCGGCCACCCAGCGACTGGCGAAGGTTTCGTCGGTGCCGTCGGCATGCTTGAGCGTCATGCGCACCGAACCCGGCAGGTGTTCGATGTCCACCAGTTCGGTGTTCCACTCCACCTCCGCGCCCAGTTCCTTCAACCGCTCCAGGAGAATCTTCTCGGTTTGCGGCTGTGGCAGGCTCAAGAGCAGGGGATAGGTCGCGTCCAGGTAGGAGAAGTTGTAGTTCAGCACTCGCTTGGCATTCGACTGCACGGAAAACTGGTTGATCGTGAAACCGTCGTGAATGGCTTGCTCGGCAACGCCCAGGTCTCGAAAGATTTCCAGGGTGCGGGAGTGGATCGCCATCGCCTTGGTCGCGGTCGAGGGGCCGGCGTTCTTTTCAATGATGCGAAACGCCACGCCCCATTTTTTCAGCATGATTGCCAGGGACAGGCCGATGGGCCCGGCGCCGACGATCATGACGGTCGGGGCGCTGTCAGGGCGCTTGAAATGCTTGGGGGCCAAGTTGCTCAGCGTGTTCATCGATCAGTACCAGTTTCTGTAGAAGGGAGAGTTGGCAATGCCGAGCAGGGCGTCGTCGCCTGATGAGTCGCCGTAGGCATAAATATAAAAATCATCCAGATTGCTCAGGCAGCCTTTGAGGCGCGTGACTTTCTCTCGCTCTACACAATTGGTACCGGCGATCCCGCCGGTGAGTTTGTTTTTTGCCGTGGCCAGGCGCGTGCCGCACACATAGTCAAACCCCGCGGCCTGGCCCCAAGGGATCAGGTAGTTTTCCGGCGAGTTGCTGACCAGCGCGGTGATATGCCCCATGGACTGATGCCATTGCAGTCGCCGCAACGCCTCGGGCCTGAGCCAGAGCGGCAGCTGTTCGCTGATGAAGTATTTGGCGTGCTCGCGTTCTTGCTCCACCGACAGCCCGCCCAGGTAACAGGCAATGAAGGCCAGGCGCGCTTGCATCAGTGGGGTGATGCCCAGGATCACGCTGAGCATCTTGGGCAGCAGGGGAATGATCCGCAGCCAGAACGACCGGGTGCCGACGATGTAGCGCATGTAGCGCCAGAAGGTGTGCCGGTCGGTCAACGTGCCGTCGAAGTCAACAACGGCCAGTACCGGTTGGGTGCTGTTAGTGTGCATGTGCCTCTTCCTTGAGCGGGATGATCTCGATGGTCTTGGGCAGCTTGAAGCCCGACAGATCGCGGGAAAGCAGGGTGCCCAGCGCGTTCTGGGTCAGCTCGCCGGTCCCTTCGACGCACAGGTGCAGCACGTTGACTTCCTTGTGATCCGGGACGATATAGGCCCTGGCGCGCACCACGTCGGGGTGCTTGAGGGCGATGGATTCGATTTCCACCAGATCGACCATCTGCGCCTTGATCTTCGAGATGCGCAGGCGTTGGCAAAAGAAAAATACATGCCCATCGTCGTCGCGCCAGACCAGGTCGCCGCTGTGGAACCAGCCGTCGCGGAAGAATCGGGCATTGGTGTCCTCGGCATCGTTGTAGCCGCCGATCACCATCGCGCCGCGGATCAGTAACTCGCCGATGCGCCCGGGTGCCACGTCCTGGCCCTCGGCATCGACGACGCGCAGTTCCACGCCGCTGATCGGCTGGCCCATGGCGCCGCGGTGGACCGGGCCTATCGAACTCTGGACGATCACCGGCATGCTTTCGGTCAAACCGTAGCCCTGGAGTACCGGATTGCCGCCCAGTAGCGTGCCCAGCTTTTCGGCTTCATCGGCCGGCAGGTGGCTGCCGCCCGAGTAGATCATCAATTGCGGGTGCAACGGCAACCGCGGGCCTTTGCGTTTGGCCAGCCGCGTATTGAAGTAGCGAATGACATCGGGCACCAGGCAGGCAAAGGTGACCTGGTGCTCGGACAGGACTTCTGCCAGGTCCCGGTTGAGCAGGGTGTTGGTCATGAGCAGGGTGGCGCCCACGCTCAAGGGAAACACCATCATCACCGACAGGCCGAAGATGGCATACAGCGGCAGTGTCACCAGGTGCACGGAGCCGACGCCCTGCAGGTGAAAATGCTCGTGCAGCCCATCGCTCGATTGCGTCAGGTCGAGGTAGCGGTGAGAAACCGCCAGGGGCCTGCCGATGCCTCGATAAGTGAACTGCACCGAGCCGATCGGATTGCCTTCGGGCAGCAACAAGGGTTCGAGCTGTTGAGGCAATTGAGAGGCGGCCGTTGCATTGGCGGGCAGGGGCGATGAAGGTTCGCTCCCGTCGTCCAGCACCAGGGCGTGTCTGACGCCGTTGTTGGGCTGGAATATCTCGTCGTGTTGCATCCATAACGCTTCGGTCGTGACCACCAGGGTTGGCCTGGCGAGGCTAACCACACTGTTCATTTCAAAAACGGTCAACTTGTGGTTGAGGATGACCGGAATGGCACCCCGCCCGATAATCGCCAGGTAATAAGCGATGAATGCCACCCCGTTGGGCAGCACCAGCGCGACTTTATCGCCTGGCAATACACCGAGTGCCGTCAGGGCGCCGTTGCAGGCTTCGGCCTTGATGCGCAGCTCGCGATAAGTAACGGTGTCTTCTTCCGTGTCTAAGTGCCGGATAGCAACTTGCTCGGGAAAAGATTCCGAAAAACCGACAAAACGATGCAGAAAACCTTCTTTATATGAAAGGCTTTTCATTTACCAACCTCTTTCAATCCTTGGATATAGGGCGTGTCAAAAAAGTACTACAGAGGCAGGCTTTATATGAATGGTCTCAATTAAGCATCTGTGTAGTTGTTATTCCGATACCAGTCCAGGGTATCGGTCAGGGTTTCAGCGACAGGGCGGAATTGGCATTGCAACTCCCTTGAACTTTTGTTGTGGCTGAAATGCGTGCGGTCTTGTTCTTGCGCCATGAGCTTGACCGTAGACGTACTGATCAGTACCGGCTTCTTGGTAATCCGGTAATAGCCTTCATAGATCAGTGCGATCAGTCGCAGCATGAACAAAGGCACTTTTCGTTCAGGGGCTTTTACGCCGCTGACGCTGGCCAGCGCCTGGAAGATGCTCTTCATGTCCATGTGATTGCCGGCGGCGAGGTAACGCTCTCCGGACCTGCCGCGGGTGATGGCCGCGATTTGATGTTCGGCCACGTCCCGGGCATCGACGACGGAAAAGCTGCCAGGAAGTACACCGGGCAATTTTTGTCCGACAAAGTCCAGCAGGAACTGGCCTGAGGAAGTCGGGCCGATATCCCCCGGGCCGAACATCCACCCTGGCAATACCATGGCAATGAACATGTCCGGGTGCTGCGCCAAAAATTGCTGGACCTTTTGTTCGGACAATATTTTGCTCAAGTAATAATCGTCAGCCTCCTGTTCACTGCGAGACATGGTTTCATCGATGACTTGATCTTTATTGCCCTTCAATACGGCAATGGAAGAGGTGTGCACGGCACGACGGATGCCGGCGTCATAAGCGGCTTGCAACAAGCGCTCGGTGCCGGTCACATTCGTGTCATAGAGTTTTTGCCAGTGTTTCCCGCCTTTGTAACTGTCGCGGAAATAAGCCGCCGTATGGAACAAGGCATCGCACCCTTGCAGTGCATGACTGAAGGCGTCGACATTGAGCATGTCGCCTTCGACCCATTCCACGGGCAGGCCGCTGAACTGTTTCCTGGCTTTCTCGGCGCAACGAACCAGGGCTTTTACTTTGATGTTTCGTTTTAACAGCGCACGAACGACATTATTCCCGAGCAGGCCAGTAGCGCCTGTAACGAAGGCATATTCCATTAAAATCCCGCTCCTGTGAGGTGACCTGTCATTGCATCGAGATCGGTGTCACTGACTCGATGCCCTGATCAGGCGTTGGGCTCCACCAACGGCGCAAGTAAAAACCATTCGGTATCTGGAAATCAAGCGGTATTTCGTAAGGCTAGCGAATCGATGGCTCTGAACCGGCCGTTACGCGGATTTTTTCATCCGATAGCGTGGCATGGAGGTGCGGAAAATGCGGCGTTGAGGAAGGTCAAAGAGGGGCCAACCCGCTCGCCAGCAACGAGCCTCGATGGTTTGGATTTACCTGTTCCCGGCGTGAAAAACGTGACTGCATAGTCCATCTTGCATCACGGCAGGCTGTCCCGGTTACATGGCACATACATGGCACTTTTTGAAAGTTAAAATGTAAATGATTGAATGAGGCGCGTATAAGATATGATGGCGGACACCGGTTCACTACAGTGAGTAATCGCTTCGTCGCATTCAGATACAGGTGCATATTTTGACTGGCCAAAGGAGCCGAGGGCGTGATTAAAAAGAGACTAGGTCGAGAAGAGAGCCAGCAAATAACAAGAGACAAATTATTCGACACCGCTACTGAGCTGATGATCAGCAAAGGTTTTCATGCCGCCAGCGTCAACGTCATTGCCGAGGAGGCCGGCTTTTCCAAAGGCGCCTTCTTTTCCAATTTTTCCAGTAAATCGGACTTGCTCCTGCAACTGACTCAACGCTTCAAGCGCGTTGAAATCGATCGATTGAGTACGACCCTGACGTCGGGGTATTCGTCAGAGCAGTTGAGCCATGGCTTGAATGCCTATATCGACACCCTGAAGAATAATACCCGCTGTGCGATCCTCGATGCCGAGTTGCAATTGATTGCCCTGCGTGATGAAGAGTTCTCGCAGCATTACTACGACTTGCATGAGGAAAACAGCGAGGCCTTGGGCAAGTTGATTACTGTCATATTCAACCATGCTGGCAAGAAACCACCGCTGGAACATGCCGCGCTTGCGAAGACCTTCACGGCCTTGGCCGAAGGCTTGATATTGCAAGGGCATAAAGATCCGGCGATTGAAATAAAGCTGGTGCTCAATTCGCTCATCCAGACTGCAGAGCCTTTGTAGTCCGCCGCTATTATCCCCGACAGGCCAGCGATTGGCGTCCAGCATCTGGTTCGCTGATGCCGCTGCCTGGATCAACTGCTCATGAAATGATGTTGACGGTGCGACCGTCATCGCGAGCAAGCTCGCTCCCACATTTTTTGGGGCGCCTGCGAGAGGCTCATCCACCGCCACTCCCCTGTGGGAGCGAGCTTGCTCGCGATGGCGATGGTTCAGCTAGAGCACGGCTTTGGCCCTCACGGACAGATTCGCGCAAAACCCCGACAGTCCCAGCAAACCCGCGAAAGCCCGGTCACCTCGGATGCGAGAAAGTGAAGCCGTCCATACGACAGCGCCCATGGGCGCCGGGCCGGCGAATGTCTCGTCTGCCCGCTCACGCAGGAGAGCGATCATGACCGATATCCAACCCACTATTCCCCACGAAGTCGAAGGCAAGGTTGCGCTGGTCACCGGCGCTGCCAGTGGCATCGGCAGGGCTGTCGCATTGCTGTTGCATGCCCGCGGCGCCAAGGTGGTGGCTGAAGACATCAACCCTGCCGTCCATGAGCTGGCCCGCCCGGGGCTGGTGCCGCTGGAGGCCGACATCACCGCGGATGGAGCCGCCGAGCGCGCCGTCGGCCTGGCCGTCGAGCAGTTCGGTCGGCTGGACATCCTGGTCAACAATGCCGGGATCATCATCAACAAGTTAGTGATCGACATGACGCGCCAGGACTGGGAGCGCATCCAGGCGGTCAACGCCACCGCCGCCTTCCTGCACTCGCGCGAAGCGGTCAAGGCGATGGTGCCCAACCAGTCGGGGGCCATCGTCAACATCGCCTCCTACGCGTCCTATTTTGCCTTCCCGACCATTGCCGCCTACACCGCCTCCAAGGGGGCCCTGGCGCAACTGACGCGCACCTTGGCGCTGGACGCCATCGAGCACGGTATTCGTGTCAATGCCATCGGTGTTGGCGATGTGGTCACCAACATCCTCAATGACGTAGTCGAGGACGGTCCGGCGTTTCTCGCCCAGCACGGTGAAGCTGCGCCCATCGGCCGGGCTGCACAGCCGCAGGAGATTGCCGATGTGGTTGCATTCCTGGCCTCGGACCGTGCGAGTTTTGTGGTCGGTGCGGTGGTCATGGCGGATGGTGGCATGACTGTTACCGCCGGCTAGCCTGGGGGCCTTGTGGGAGCGCGCTTGCTCGCGATGGCGGTCTTTCATTCAGTATCAATGCCGACTGGCAGGACCTCATCGCGAGCAAGCTCGCTCCCACAGGGGGCAGTGCTGCCCACGGCTGTTCTGTCTGCTGGCGATCGAATGTGGGAGCGAGCCTGCTCGCGATAACGGTGTATCAGGCCCGAACAACTACCTGCGCAACTGCGCCGGACTGATGCCAAGGCGTTGCTTGAACAGCGTGGTCATGTGCGCCTGGGAGTTGAAGCCACAGGTGTGTGCGATGTCGGTCAGCCGGGCGGTTGAGTCACGCATCAGCGCCCGTGCCTTGGCGAGGCGCCGGTCGATCAGGTAGCTGTGCGGGCTTTTGCCAGTCGCCTGCTTGAAGGCTCGGATGAAATAACCCTCGGACAAGCCAAGCAGCCCCGCCATGGCCTGGACCCCCACCGGGCTGTCGAGACTGGCGTCGATGAAGTCGTCGAGCAGGCGCATCCGGCCGTCCGTGATGGAGCCTTGAGGGCGTGGTGAAAACGCTTTGTGGTCGATCACGCGTTCAGCCAAACCGAGCGCCCAGGCTTCCCAATCGTCCTCTGCGGTGGCACGCAACAGCGCGCTGCGCATTCTCAACGCGAGGGTGATGGCCTGCGGGTCAATGCGATTGTTGAATGCATGCGTCCCCGGTAACGCCATACCGTCGGTACGCACGACTCGCAGGTATTCACCGCCGGCGGGAGATTCGGAGATCACGTCGCACCCGGCGGGAACGAATGCCAGGCCGTTGGGCAGCGCCTCGAAGGGCCGCACGCGGTCGCTGCCGATGGCATGCAGGCCGCGCTGGCTGTCGAAGGCAAAGCCGATGGCTGACTGGGTCGCGACATAGCGAGTGGCGTAGGCGCAGCCGGGCAGCAATTCGATCGCCCAGGGTCCGGCCTCGATACGACGGACCGGTTCTGGTGGGGGCGGCGACTGGCGGTTTCGCGGGCTCATGAACCGCATAGTAATGAAGAGCAAGCCCGAAAGTCAGGTCAGTTTTCTGAAAGCCCGCCGATGGCGCGCTGATTAGACTGGGCTAAAACCTGGAGGCCCATCATGCACACACTGACCCGCGACGACATCGAACAGGCTGCCCGCCATCTCTATCAATTCATGCCCGCCACTGCCCAATACGCCTGGCCGTTGCTGGCTGAACGGTTGGGTTGCACCGTGTGGGTCAAGCATGAGAATCACACCCCGACCGGGGCCTTCAAGGCGCGCGGTGGCCTGACCTTCGTGCATTGGCTCAAGCGCGAACACCCGGAGGCAAAAGGCATCGTCACGGCAACGCGCGGCAATCACGGCCAGAGCCTGGCGCTGGCGGCTACTGCCCTGGGTTTGAAAGCGCTGATTGTCGTGCCGCAAGGTAACTCGGTGGAGAAGAATAACGCCATGCGTGGCTTTGGCGGCGAGGTGGTCGAGTTTGGCCGCGATTTCGATGAGGCCCGCGAAGAGGCCTTGCGCTTGGCCCACGCCCAGGGTCTCTACCTGGTGCCGCCGTTTCATCCCGAATTGGTCAAGGGCGTGGCGACCTATGGGCTTGAGTTGTTCCAGGCGGTGCCGGACCTGGATACGGTCTACGTGCCGATAGGCTGCGGATCGGGGATTTGCGCAGTCATCGCCGCCCGCGATGCCTTGGGCCTGAAAACCCGCGTGGTGGGCGTCGTGTCCACCGAGGCCGACGCGGCGAAGTCGTCCTTTGAAACGGGAAGACTTTGCGAGACCCCTTCGGCCAACACCTTTGCCGACGGACTGGCCGTGCGCAAACCCATTCCCGAGGCCTTGGCCATCTACGGTGCCGCTGCGGCGCGGATCGTAGCGGTCAGCGACGCTGAAATTGCCGAGGCCATGCGGGTGTATTACACCGACACCCACAACCTCGCCGAAGGTGCGGGCGCCGCGGCCTTGGCGGCGCTCATGCAGGAGCGTGAAGCGATGCGGGGGAAAAAGGTGGCGGTGATTCTGACCGGGGGGAATATCGACCGGCCGGTGTATGCGAGGTTGATCGGCTGAGCCCGCGTGGTGGGGCATTTCAGGACCCAATTTAGATCGATTATTTCTTACGGTTATGGGTATAGCTCTGGAGGGTATATCCATGACCGAAGAATCGAAGCTGTCGCCTGGGAAATATCTGCAATGAAACCGTTCTGCATGCAGCAACAGACAGCTTGGCGTGCGTCACTCCGGTAAGCCTGCTTGAACGTTCATTCCTGCTGTTCGATCGCCATCTTGTCGGGCCAGGGTCAATGCTTAGAATCCGCCCCATCAACTTGTCCGACTCTCGAACTTACAGGGAACACCACCATGATGAATGCCATGCAGATGCCAATGTCGATGAACGCCAACATGCCGATGATGCCAATGATGGGCATGCCGATGATGATGGCGACCATGACCTGCGAAATGATGGATGACGGCATGCAGTGCAAAATGATGCCAGCTGCCGGCATGGACATGGCCCTGTTCAAGAACAGCGCCGACATGATGCAGATGATGATGAACTGCGGCATGCCGATGATGATGCACTGCGGCAACATGAGCATGATGTGCATGTCCCAGGCGAGCATGGCCATGCCGATGGCGAGCATGATGATGCCAATGCCGATGATGGGCATGCCGATGCCGTCGATGAAATGCGTGATGGAATGCACCGTGATGGCCGACTGCATGATGTGCAAAATCATGCCGATGGCCGGCATGAATATGGACATGATGAAAAACTGCTGCGCCTTGATGATGAAGATGATGGACGACTGCGGCATGCCGATGATGATGAGTTGCAATGGCATGCCGATGATGTGCTGCACCTGCTGATTACAACCGGCTAACGCTCTTGAAGCGGGCACGATCCATTGTGGCGAGGGAGCTTGCTCCCGTTTGAGTGTGGAGCGCTCACGAAATAGCGCCGCTGGGCAGCCCAGCGGGACAAGCTCCCTCGCCACAGGTTCCGTGTCTCAAGCCCATCCTGAAAAGCCCGCGCCGGTGATACGGCCGGGCTTTTTCAGTCCAGGCGTTCCGGATAGGTGACCACCAGATACGCCACCGCTTCACTGTCGGCCGGGTTGCGATAACGGTGAGGCTGGTCTGCGTAGAACAGAATCGAATCCCCCGTGGAAAGCAGGTAACGCTCGTCGTTGACACGGATCTCCAACACACCTTGGGACACCACCAGGTTCTCTTGGACACCAGGTCCGTGCCCTTCGGACTGGTCCTCGCCCAAGGGGCCCAGGCGCAGTTCGTAGAATTCCGATTGGCGCGCCACATCAAACGGGAACAGGGCACGGCTGACGAAGGCGCCATTGGCGCTGACCAGGCGCTTGCTCTGGCTGACCGACAGCACCGCCACGCCTTCGAAAGCCCGGTGCTCCAGGAAGGCGGCGACCGACACCTTCAAGCCCTTGGCGATTTTGCACAGCACTTTGATCGACGGCACGCTGCGTCCGGACTCGATCTGCGCGAGCATGGCCCGGCTGACGCCGCATTGGCGGGCGAGGGCGTCGAGGGACAGGTGTCGCTTGCCGCGCAGACGCTGAAGGTGCTGTGCGACCCGTTCGCAGATCGGATCCTCATCCAGGGCTGCCAGGGTATTGAGGTCCACTTCGGGTTCGTCGGTACTCGCCAAGAAGCGCGAGGGCTCCTGGGCACTCACGCGTGGTACGTCCGGGTCGGCCGGGCCGCGTGGACCCACTGGAACGCCTGGTAACCGGCATTGCGCGCGTACATTTCCCACATGGCCCGGGCCAGTTGCTGGGCCTGCTTGCGTTTGCGGAACTGGACGAAGTCGATAACGTTGTCAGTCGGTTTCATAAGGCACTTCACTGTCGTGGCCAATGGGACGGGATGAGCTGAGCGTACGTGGTTATGTATATAACCAATAAATACTGATTGTTTATTTATTAATGCTTTTAAATGCTTAGCAAGGTGACCTGCTCAAATCACATGGGCGCGGTGCAACTCGGTCAGGGCCAGGGCCTTGAGTCGGGCCAGCGATGGGTCGCGCCGGTCTCGCGGGTGGTCCAGTTGCACCGCCAGTTCCTGGCGAATGCTGCTTGGGCGGTTCTCCATCACCAATACCCGGTCGCTCAGGTACAGCGCCTCGTCGATATCGTGTGTCACCAGTAACAGGGCGATGGCGTGCCGCTCGGCCAGTTGCAGCATCAGGTCCTGCAGTTTCATTCGGGTGAAGGCGTCCACGGCGCTGAACGGTTCGTCCAACAACAGCACCCGTGGTCGCGAGTACAGGCCGCGGGCAATCGCCACCCGTTGTGCCATGCCGCCGGACAACGCCTTGGGCAAGGCGTCTGCAAAACCGCTGAGGCCGACTTCCTCGATCAACTGCGCGACCCAGACCTGGTCGTAATCGTCGTCATCACTGAAGCCAATGTTCTGCTGCACCGTCAGCCAGGGCATCACCCGCGGTTCCTGGAATACAAAGGCCAATTGTTCGGTGTGGCTGAGCAGTTGCCCTTCGAAGTCTTTCTCAAGGCCCGCGACGATGCGCAGCAAGGTGCTTTTGCCGCAGCCGCTGGGGCCCAACAGGCTCACGGTTTCCCGGGGTTGCAATTGCAGGTGGATATGATTGAGCACGATGGTGGTGGCGAAGGTCTTGCGCTCGACGTGGAGCTCCAGCAGGGCTTGGGTCATGGCTCACTCCTCGGTGCCGTTAAAGGTGTCGCGCCAGGCCAGGGAACGTTTTTCCAAGCGGGCAAGCAAGCCGTCGCTGAGCTTGCCCAGCAGGGCGAGTACGATGATCGCCGCCAGCACGATGTCCGGGCGCGAGGTTTCGCGGCCATCGCTGAGCAGGTAGCCCAGGCCTTTGGTGGCCGCGATCAGTTCCGCGGCCACCAGGAACATCCAGGCCAGGCTCATGCCGCTGCGCAACCCGGTAAACAGGCCGGGCAGGGCGGCCGGCAGGAGAATCCGCCGCACCAGACGGCGGCGGCTGAAGCCGTACATATGACCGACCTCCACCAGCTTGCGGTCGATGTTGCGGATCGCTGCCACGCCATTGAGGTACACGGGAAAGAATGCGCCGATGGCGATCAGCACCACTTTCGAGGTTTCGTCGATGCCCAGCCACAGCAGGAGCAACGGCACCCAGGCCAGGCTGGGGATCGAGCGCAAGCCGGCGAAGGTCGGTTCCAGATAGGCTTCGGCTTCCCGGCTCAAGCCAACCCAGGCGGCGAAAACCAAGGCCAGGCTGGCGCCGATGGCAAAGCCCAGCAAGACGCGCAACAGGCTGGCGCTGATGTGTTTCCACAACGCCCCTTCGGCCAGGTCGGCGAGGGTCAGGGCGATCTCGCTGGGGGCCGGCATCTGGTAGGCGGGCAGCCAACCGATGCGCACGATGATCTCCAGGAAGACGATGATCAGCACCGGCAGGGCCAGACCCTTGAGACGCAGCCGCCAGTGGTCGGGATTGAACAGGGGCGCTTTGCCCGGTGCGGACAGGGCCAGGGGAGGGCTGGAGAGGTCTTTGCTGTTGCTGCTCATGGCGGTTCTCCGGCAACGCCGAATCCGCGCCAGGCGCGGATCGGTTGTCGCCTGGGCAAGGGGTTACTGACGGGCCACGGCCTGCTGGCGGCCGGTATCGAGCAGTTGATCGATCACCTGATCCACATTCACCCCTCGCCGTACCAATTCCTCGGAGACCAGGATCGGCGCGGCAGCCTTGGAGGCCAGCACATCCTTGGCACTCCACTGCGGGCTGCCCAGGTCGGTGCGGGACAGTTGCAGCCGGGCCACTTCCAGCGTCAGTCCGGATTCGTCGGCGAGCAATCTGGCGAGCTCTTGTGGATGCTCCACCGACCACGTCCGGGCCTGTTCGTAGGCCGCGAGCACGGTGTCGATGGTCTGCGGGTGCTCCCGGGCATACTTCTCCGTGACGCTGACCACGCCGTAGCTGTTGAAGACGGGGTTGCGATACAGCAGGCGCGACCCGGCCTGGACTTCGCTGGCGGCCATGTGCGGGTCGAGACCGGCCCAGGCGTCGACGTCGCCTTTTTCCAAGGCGGTGCGACCGTCCGGGTGCTGCAGGTGCACCAACTCCACATCGTCTTTCTTCAGTCCGGCTTGTTGCAGGCTGCGCAGGGTGAAGAGATAGGGATCGGTGCCTTTGGTGGCGGCGATCTTCTTGCCCTTGAGGTCGGCGACCGTCTGGTACGGCGAATCCTTGCGCACCACCAGGGCGGTCCATTCGGCGCGACTGTAGACATACACCGACTTGATCGGGCTGCCGTTGGCCCGGCTCAGCACCGCGGCGAGGCTGGCGGACGAAGCGAAGTCGACGCCGCCGCTGTTGAGGTATTCCAGGGAGCGGTTACTGCCTTGGCTCAGGACCCAACTGACCTTGGTCTGAGGCAGGGCCTCCTCCAGGTAGCCGAAATGCTTGAGCACCAGGCTCACGGGCGAATAGTAGGCATAATCCAGATGCACTTCGGCGGGAGGGTTTTCTGCGGCCACGGCTATGGACGGCAGGCCGAGCGCCAGGGCGCAGGCGCCGATCAGGTATCTGGCGCGGGCCAGGGCGAAGCGGAAGTCGGGTTTCATGGAACAGCTCCAGGCAAGGCGGCAATAGTCTTATTTCCGAAAGATCGGATCGGGGCTGAAACCCGTCTGAAAGGCATATTGCAGGCTCTGTGCCATAGCCTTGGAAGGGGCGGTGTGCGGGCGTTGCCATGGGGTAGAGGCTTCGAGGGGCTGTTGCCCAGCCAACAGTCTGTTGCAACACTGTTGCGCCACGGACATGGGCGGCTTGTGACTATGAGCTTATGCTTTAAAAGAATTTCGAATGGGAATTGCAAGAGCGTTATGTTCTATGAAATCCATTCAGGAATGCCTTCATGAAGTTCTTCCGTTCTCTGCTCCTCAGCACATTGTTCGCCGCACCGTTGTCCCAGGCCAGCGAGCCGTTGGTCCTGCACGTCGGCGACCAGAACTATTACAACGTGCGGGCCTCGGTGGAGGCCTCGGGTGTGCTTGAGGGCGCTCCCTACCGCGTCGACTGGAAACATTTCCAGGCCGCCGCGCCCCTGGCCGAGGCACTGAATACCGGCGACCTGGACCTGGGTTTCCTCGGCGATTCGGGGTTCCTGTTCCTGGCTGCCAAACAGGCTCCGGTGAAACTGATCGGAGTCTCGCGGCAAAACCCGGACACCATCGCGCTACTGGTGCCCAAGGACTCGCCGGTCAAGACCATCGCCGACCTCAAGGGCAAGAAGGTCGCCTATTGGCCGGGCGCCTGGAGCCAGCAACTGACCCTGCGAGCCCTGGAACAGGCCGGCCTGCCGGAGAACCATGTGGACTTCATCAAGCTGATGCCGATCGACGCGGCGGCGGCCTTGCCCCAGGGCAGCATTGATGCCTTTCCGGTATGGGAGCCTTACATCTCGCAGCAGATCCTGTTCTCCGGCGCCCGGCCGATCCTGACGGCGAAAAACCTCATGCCCGGCCTCAGCGCCATTGCCGCTTCGACACCGGCCATCGACAGCAAGCGCGAAGCCATCGCCGACTTCCTGGGGCGGGTGAAGCAGGCCCGTGGCTGGGTCGACACCCACACCGACGCATACGCGGACCTGTGGGCGAAAAAGGCCAACCTCGACCAGAACGTCTCGCGCCATTGGTTGCGCCAGGCTCACATGAGCATCGGCCCGGTGGACCGACAGGCCGCCGCCGACCTGCAAAGCACGGCGGACTTCCTGTTCAAGGTCAAGGCGCTGCCGGCCCCGTTGGTCACCGCCGGAATTATCGACACGTCCTTCAGCCAGGCCTTGGGCGAATAAGCCCTTCAATTTTTGAGTCGCCCGCAGGCCTCTGTGGGAGCGAGCCTGCTCGCGATAGCGGTAGGTCAGCTTGCAGGATGTTAGATGTGCCGCCGTCATCGCGAGCAAGCTCGCTCCCACAGTGGTTTCGAGGCGTTGAAGAAATCGGAATCCACCGCCGACCTTTGTGGGAGCGAGCTTGCTCGCGATAGCGGTGGGTCAGTTTGCACTGGGATGGATCATGCCGCTTCTGCCGCCATCGCCGCCCGGACGCTGGGACGTGCCGCGATTCGGGCCATGAACGACGCCAGTACCGGCCAGTCGCCGATCGCGATATCGAACAACGGCAACCAGGTCAAAACGGTGAACAGGTACGCGTCGGCCAGGCCGAAGCGGCCCATCAAGCAATCCTGTTGCTCAAGGGCCTGGCTGAGGTAGTCCAGGCGCTTGAACAGCTTTGCCTTGAAGATCGCCTTGGTTGACTCGGCGATATCGGCATTGAACAGCGGGGCACAGCCGCTATGGATCTCGGTGCTGATGAAGTTCAACCATTCCTGCAGACGAACTCGCTCCCAAGTGCCATTGGCCGGCGCAAGTGTATTCCCAGGGACCCGATCGGCCAGATACTGGACGATGGCGGGTCCCTCGGTCAGAACCTCACCGTTATCCAGCACCAAGGCGGCCACGTAACCCTTGGGGTTGATGCCAAGGAAGTCGCGTCCGTCGGCGGTGCGCTTGGTCTTGTTGTCGACCCGGATCAATTCAAAGGGCAAGCCCAATTCCCGCAACACGATGTGCGGGGACAATGAGCAGGTCAGGGGTGCGAAGTACAGTTTCATGGTTTCCTCAAGGATGGGGGACATGCCGCCAGAATCCGTGAGAGCCGGAACATTTTCAAAGGAAATCTTCAGTGCTAGCGTATGACAAAATATCATGAGTATGCCCCCCATCATGGCCGACAGAATCCCATCCTTGAACGGCCTGAAAGCCTTCGAATCGGCAGCTCGACACATGAGCTATACCAAGGCTGCCGAAGAGCTGAACGTCACCCAGACAGCGATCAGTCATCAAGTTCGCCGGCTCGAAGAGGCGCTGGGTGTACGCTTGTTCTTGCGGCTCAAGGATGGTTTGGCCCTGACAAACGAAGGCCAGGCCTATTTGCCCGGCGTTCGTTCGGCCTTCCATGAGTTGCGCTATTGCACGGAGATGTTGCTGGAGAGCCGCAACAACAGTGTCTTGACGATCAGTACGCTGGTTTCATTTGCCTCCAAATGGCTGCTGCCGCGGTTGGCGTCGTTCCAGCAGGCGTTTCCGACTATCGATGTGCGCGTCACGGCGTCCACGGAGCGGGTGGATTTTCGCAAGGGCGGCATCGATGCGGCCATCCGTTACGGTGTCGGCGACTGGAAGGGCGTGCGGGCCGACTGGCTGATGGCCGACGACATCTTCCCGGTGTGCAGCCCCAGGTTGCTGCACGGTCTGACCGCCTTGCGGACCCCAGGCGACCTGGCCCAGCACACGTTGTTGCAGGTCAGCGGGGTGACCAGCGGCGACTGGAGTGCGTGGCTGAGCGCCGCCGGCCAACCCACAAAACTGGCCGAAGGCAGCCGGCTGACATTCGACCTGGCCATGATGGCTGTTCAGGCGGCGGTGGACGGCCTGGGTGTGTGCATCGGCCGTTCAACCTATGTCGAGGATGACCTGAGGGCTGGACGACTGGTTGCACCCTTTGACCTGCGATTGAGGTCCGACCTGGGCTTCTATTTCGTCACCCCCCATGAACTGGCCGATTCGCCAAAAGTGCAGGCCTTTAGAAGCTGGTTGATGGATTCGGTGGGTTTTGGCGCCGAAACATAATTACGCCGTACCGTTCAGCCCCCAGCCAACCCGCCGATATGAATAGAAGGTCCGGTTACTTTCAGGGTTCACCGAGGGTACGTCATGTTTAATAAAACACTAAAAAACGAACTGACGGCTAGGACGGCCGAATTGGCAACCTACAAGGGATTGGTCGGCGCCCTTGAGCGATCGATGGCGGTTATCGAATTCAGTCCCGACGGCAAGGTGCTGCGGGCGAACGAGAACTTTCTGAAAACGATGGGCTACCGTGCGGAGCAAGTGACCAGCCTGTCCCATCGGGATTTCTGCACCCCGGCGCTGGCGGGCAGCGCCGAATACCGCGAATTCTGGAACCAGTTGCGCGCCGGGCAATTCGTTTCCGGCACGTTTCAGCGCCGCAGCGCGTCAGGCCAGAACGTGTGGCTGGAAGCCAGCTATAACCCGGTGGGGGACGAACAGGGCCGCGTCGTAAAAGTAGTCAAGTACGCACTCGATGTCACTGCCAAAGTGACCGCTGAGGCCGAAACCCGTGGCCGGCTGGCGGCCCTCGACCGGGCCATGGCAGTCATCGAGTTCGACCTGGGCGGCAACATCCTGACCGCCAACGACAACTTCATGAATGTCATGAATTACTCATTGGCTGAACTCAAGGGCAAGCACCACCGGATGTTTTGCGAACCGAGCCTGGTGGGCAGCTCGGAGTACAGCGATTTCTGGCGTCGTCTCAACGCCGGTGAGTTTTTCAGCGGGCAATTCAAGCGCCTCGGCAAGAACGGCAGAGTCGTCTGGCTGGAAGCCAGCTACAACCCGGTCTACGACGCCGAAGGCAAGTTGTGCAAAATCGCGAAGTTCGCCAGCGACATCACCGAGCGGGTGGAGAAATTCGAAGAGGATTCCCGCGGCGCGTCCCGGGCGTACCACATCTCCGCCGAGACCGAGCGGGTGGCCGAACAGGGCGCCCAGGTGATCCATCAGACCGCCAAGGAAATGCGCGAGATCGCCGACAACATCGGCGCCTCCGCGCGCCTGGTTGGGCAACTGGGGGCGCGTTCGGAAGAGATCACCGCCATCGTCAACACCATTCGCGGCATTGCCGACCAGACCAACCTGCTGGCCCTCAACGCGGCCATCGAGGCGGCGCGGGCTGGCGATCAGGGGAGGGGGTTCGCGGTGGTGGCCGACGAGGTCCGGCAACTGGCCGGGCGCACCAGTCGCTCCACGTCGGAGATCGCCGAAATGATCGGCATGATCCTCTCCGAAACCCGCGATGCCGTCGCGAGCATGAACGTGACCCATGAGGGCGCCTTGCGTGGCGTCACCCTGGCAGACCAGGCCGGATCGGTCATCGTGCAGATCCGGAACGGGACCACCGATGCCCTCGATGCGGTGAGCATGTTTGCGTCCAAGCTCGACGAGTCCGAGGTGATTCCCAAGACGGCTATCGGCTGGGTGGGTTGAGGTGAGCTGAGTCCGCGCCCCTGCGATCCATGCGCTTGACGAGCTCGAGCAATACCGCTCGCAGCTCCGGCGGTCGCACGGGCTTGGCCAGCACCGAGATGTTCAGGCTGTGCAGCGATTGGCGTATCCGCTCGATCTCATGCCCGGTGATGACCAACGCAGGGACTTGCCAGCCGCGCTGCTCGCGTATCGCGGCAATGCACTCGGCGCCCGAGACTTTCGTGCCCAGGTCGAAATCGGCGATGACAATGTCGCAATCGCTGGTCAACCCCTCGCCGTCGCTGTGGGTTTCAACCTCGCAACCCCATTTTTCCAGGAGCGCCGACGTCGCCATCAGCACGTTGGCGTCGTCTTCTACCAAGCACACGCGCAATCCGTCCAGGCGATTCTGGACGGGCGCTACCTTGGGTTCCATGAGCCTTGGAGCCGCCAGTTCCAGACCACGGATTGCCACTTGGGTGCCTTGGCCGACCTTGGAGCGGATGTGTATATCGACACCGAGGATCTGGCTGATGCGCTTGACGATGGACAGGCCCAGGCCTAGACCCTCGACATCCTTGTCGCGTACATGGCGCACGCGGTAGAACTCCTTGAACACTTGCGGCAGATGCTCGGCGGCGATGCCGCGGCCCTTGTCGTAGATCACCACCGCCAGGCGCTTGCCCTGGCGACGCACACCAATGAGTACCGGTTGGCCGGGCGCGTATTTGAGGGCGTTGGACAACAGGTTCTGGATCATTGTGGTAAGCATGCCTGGATTGACGTTGACCCAATAAGGGCAGGCGCGCAGGCGCAGCTCGACCCCGGCCCAGCGAGCCGCCTCGGTGTTCTGCTTGACCACGTCCTGCAATAAGGCCCCCAAGTGAATGGTGTCGGCCTGGGGTACCAGCTTGCCGTGATCCAGGGTGTAGATATCGAGGATCGAACGGAACAACTGCGAGACGGTGTGCAGCGAGCGGTCGATATTGTCCACCAGCCGCAGTTCTTCCATGCCCAGCCTGGCGTCACGCAGGCAGGCGGTGAACAGGCCGATGGAGTGGATCGGTTGGCGCAGGTCGTGGCTGGCCTGGGCGAGGAACCGCGACTTCTCCTGGTTGGCCGAAAGCGCTTCCTCGGAGGCAATGCGTGTGCGCTTGAGCAGAATGTGCGCATAGGCTGGCACCACGATGGTGGTGACGATCAGCATGAGGAACATGTAGGGCTGGGTGCGCCAGAAGGGTTGAAGGCAGAAAATCAGCACCAGGGTCGACAGCGCGATAACGGTGGCCAGCGCCAGGTAGCGCGAGCCGAAGCGCATGCCATTACCCAAGGTTACCCAGAGCAGTGCTGCGTAGATCGGCAGTGCACTTTCACCTCCCAGCACCATGGCGAAAGCGATGCCTGTGTAGTCATGCAGCATCGTGAAAAGGCGTCGCCAGAAGAAGTGTCCTGGCCAGCGCTTGATGATCATGCGCAGGAACACCGAGACGAAAATGAACGTGCCGATGTAAATAATGATGGGCACGTAGCTGGCGGCGTCTTCTGGATACAGGCCGGCCAGGATGACGATATACAAGAGCGCACAGGCGCTGACGGTCAGGCGTAACGTGGCCTGGTCGAGTTCACTGTTCTTTTCCACCGGCTTTGGCATCTCATGACTTTTGATGCCTCCAAGCGTAGCCGCTAGCCTCGGTGAAGGCTGGGGACAGGCTGGCGCTGTCCCCAACGGATGGCGCCATTGCGTCAGTAGACCCTGTAGTACTTCACGACATCGTCGATGAAATAGATGGTCAATACCGAACCTTGGGTCTGGCTTTGGCCAGTTTTCGTGCCGGTCACGCTGCTGACGTCATTGGCCACGGTTTGTGCCTTGGCCAGTTGCGCCGAGGTTTCATACATCTTCAGGCTCGTTTCGGTCGACACGTACTTGTGAGCCAACTTCATGTACTTATCGAGGCCCTCATCATTCTTTTCATAGGTCCAGTTCGACTCGTTGCTGGTGCTGGTCGAATTGAGTTCCTCATTGGTCGGCGCACCGAACATCTGCGTGATCTGACCTTTTGTCGTCTTGCCCGGAATGATCGTTTGCTTGAGGTAGGTGACGTCGTACTTCTGGGTTCCCTGGTTCAGGGTGTTCATCAACTTACCCAAGTCACCGGTGTTCGCACAGCCGTTGAGTACGCCCGCCAGCACGCACAGTGCCAATCCATTTCCAAGTGTTTTTCCATAGTTGAAGGACATAATGACTTTCCTTGAGTTGATGTCAGGACCCTTCCACTTCAACCGGGCAGACGGTGAAGTTGATCCAGCATTGCGCCGCCGAGCGATTTATTTAATCCACGGGCTTGGCACGCCGTAACTTTTCGATAGGCACAGTGATACGGCACGGCGTCTGTATGGCGCGTTGGTGTTGTTTTATGTTTGGCTGTTCGAGCCGCTTTTTTCAGAGCGTCTTCAGCTTAGGGGGAGAGTACGGAGCGAAGCCATAGTACAAGTGTGCTATGGCCTTGGCGGCGGACAGGGGGGATAACGTTCAATGATTATTCACGAGGTCATACCTTCACGTCTGCGGTTTGCCCAACCATCCGCCATCGCCTGGAACGTTGGGAAATTGCGCCGCAGCCGCTGAACGTGTGGGAACACCCAGGGATTTGAGCAGGCTTGAGACATGGATGCGTACCGTGAAGGGGGAAATGCCCAGCGCCCGGGCTATTTCCTTGTTGGTCTTGCCGGCGGCGATCAAACCAAGCACTTGTCGCTGACGAGCGGTCAGTTGCGAAAGTGCATCATCCAGGATGGCGTTTTCCGCCTGATACTTGACCACTACTTCGCCTTCGCGAATGGCCATGATGGCGTCGGCGATATCGGCGGGGTCGATATTCTTACCGATGAAACCGTCGGCACCCAGCGCCATTACCTGGGAAATAACATCCCTGTCATCCACCATCGAAACCACAATGATCGAGGTGCGTTTGAACTCATGCCGCAACTGGCTTATGACCTGCAGCGATTTAATACCGGGGAAGCGCAAATCCAGCACCAAGGAGTCCACTTCCACGCCGGACCGCGCCAGAGCCAGCACTTCGTCCAGATTACCAGCTTGTTCTATGGTGGCCGTCGGCAGAAGCCGTTCGATGGTTCTCAACATACCTTCACGAAACAAAGGATGGTCATCGGCCACAATAACTCGGCAGGTCATGCTTCAGATCCTTCTGAGTTCAAGTTCGCGCATCGTAACCTAAACTGCTCCTTCGGGTTTCAAGTTTGAAACAACCTTTCCCATTGGAATAATCCTTTGAATATGACGGAAAAGAATAACGAGCTTGTTCAGACTATATAGAGATTGAAGGTCGGTGCCTCAATCCTGGCCAAGCCCGTGCGACCTCCGGAGTTGCGGGTGACCCTGCTCGAATTGACCAAGCATTTCGCCCGTGTCAGGACCTGAGCCCACCCTTCCATTTAATGAAACGGTGGATTGCAGTTTGTGCGTATTCCTGCGCAGCCGCTTTGGGCAGAAGATGACGCCAGCCACTTGCACGCCCGTGCAGAAGCTGGCGGAGAGTCCTTAACCATAGCGCACTGGCGCAGGCATTCATGCTGCGGGTGCGAGGAGTCGCAGATGGACGAAGTCGTGAAAGCCAAAACCTCGCCCTGGCACGAAGGCGAGCTGACCCTGCAGCGCGCCGTCGGGGCCGTCGACATGATGGCCAGCGTCGGCCAACGGCAACTGGCCCGCACATGGATGCCGGACCAGCACCGGGCGTTCTACGCCCAGTTGCCGTTCGTGGTGCTGGGTGCGGTGGATCGCCAAGGCGATGTCTGGGCAACCCTGCGCGCAGGACAACCGGGCTTCATGAACTCGCCCGATCCGCAGACCCTGCACATCAACCTCGAGCCCGAGCCGAACGACCCGGCCCAGGAAGGCATGGGCGAGGGCGATGCCATCGGCATGCTGGGGATCGAATTGCACACTCGGCGACGTAATCGCATGAACGGCGTCGTGCGCCGTCAGCTTGCCCCAGGGTTGGAGGTTGCCGTGAGCCAGGCCTACGGCAACTGCCCTCGCTACATCAATCTGCGCCAGTACCATTTTGTCGATGCGCAGGCTGTTGCGCCGCGTCAATTGGCCGTCTCGGACCCGCTGGTGCGGCGCCTGGTGACGGCGGCCGATTCGTTTTATATCGCCACCTATGTGGTGCGTGACGGCGAGCGGCAGGTCGATGCCTCTCATCGCGGCGGCAAGCCGGGTTTCGTGCGCATGGACGAAGACGGATCGCTGACCATCCCGGACTTTTCCGGCAATCTGTTCTTCAACACCTTGGGCAATATCCTGCTCAACCCTCGGGCCGGGCTAGTGTTCGTCGATTTCCAGACCGGCGATCTGCTGCAAATGAGCGGTTCGGCGCAAGTGCTGCTGGACGATCCCGAGATCAGTGCCTTCCAGGGCGCCGAGCGGCTGCTGCGCTTCACGCCGCAGCGCATCGTCCATCGCCCGGCCGCCATCGCGCTGCGTTGGAAGGACCAGGACGAGGGCGACTCGCCCAATTCATTGATGACCGGCAGTTGGGAGCAGGCCGCCGAGCGCTTGCAGGCCGAGGCGCTGCGCAGCCGTTGGCGTTCGTTGCAGGTCACGCGGGTGGTGGACGAGAGCCCTGACATTCGCTCGTTCTACCTACAGGCGAGCGATGGCTTGGGTTTGCCCCGGTTTGAAGCCGGGCAACATGTGCCGGTGCGGATTCTGTTGGAGGGGCACAAAGCCCCGTTGATCCGGACCTATAGCGTCTCCAGCGCACCGTCGGATGATTTCCAGCGCATCAGCGTCAAGCGCGATGGATCGGTGTCGTCCCATTTGCATGAACAAGTGCGGGCGCTGCATGAGATCGAAGCGCGGGCGCCCCAGGGCCACTTCACGGTCCAGCCCACCGAGCGCCGTCCGTTGGTGTTGTTGGCCGCGGGGGTGGGCATCACGCCGCTGTTGTCGATGTTGCGCGAGGTGGTTTACCAGGGGCAGCGTATCAGCCGCATGCGCCCGGTCTGGCTGGTGCAAAGCGCCCGCTCGGTGGCCGACCTGGCGTTCCGTGAAGAGATCGACGAGCTGGCCGCCCGTGCCGGCGACAAGCTTCAGGTGCTGCGCATGGTCAGCCAACCGCCCACCGAGGCGGGGGCAGGTGAAGGCTACGATCTGGCAGGGCGGATCGATGTGGAACTGCTCAAGCGGCTGCTGCCGCTCAATGACTACGATTTCTACCTGTGCGGGCCAGGCAGCTTTACCCAGGCGCTGTATGACGGGCTGCGTAAATTGCGCATTCCTGACGACCGCATCCATGCGGAAACCTTCGGGCCTTCCACCCTTGTGCGGGATATCGAAGTCAGTGTCCCGGCGCCCCAGCAAGTACCGGCCGCGAGCGAGGCGGTGAAGGTCTTGTTCGCCAGTTCCGGCAAGGAAGCTCGTTGGGAGCCTGGCAGTGGAACGCTGCTGGAGCTGGCCGAAGCGCGCGGCCTGACTCCGGAGTTCAGTTGCCGCGGCGGTTCCTGCGGCACCTGCAAAACCCGCTTGAGCCGCGGCCAGGTGCATTACCTGAACCAGCCGGCCGAACCGGTGGGCGAAGGTGAAGTGCTGATCTGCTGCGCCGTGCCGGCCCAAGGGAGCGAGCCGTTGGTGCTTGAGGTTTAGATCCCTCGGCGCAACGAAGGCGGTGTGTCAGTTTGCGGTGATGTTGGATGGGCCGGCCTCATCGCGAGCAAGCTCGCTCCCACATTGGATACTCAGTGAACACAAATCTTGTGCCCGGCCCCAAATCCCTGTGGGAGCGAGCCTGCTCGCGAAGGCGGTGTGTCAGTTTGCGGTGATGTTGGATGGGATGGCCTCATCGCGAGCAAGCTCGCTCCCACATTGGATACTCAGTGAACACAAATCTTATATCCGGCCCCCAATCCCTGTGGGAGATTCTATGGTTGAGGGGAAGCCCTCAAGCCGCTTTTGGTTGGTATTCGCTTTGCCCTTTCAGCAGAGCG
>NZ_JABAEE010000034.1:0-65282 GCF_023701885.1 Pseudomonas sp. CG7
TACTTCTTGGTCATGGAATATTCCTCAATAGGTGTAGTTTCACCTATTGAGGTGTCCGGGACTATTAGACCAGCTCAGACATCCATGTGACTGAACTACCGCCATCGCGAGCAAGCTCGCTCCCACACCGGATTTTCGGCAGACACTTAACACACATGCGCCCAGTTTCCCTGTGGGAGCGAGCCTGCTCGCGAACGGGCCGGCACCTTCAATATTTTCATTGAATGAGCCATCGCCATCGCGAGCAGGCTCGCTCCCACATGCAATCTTCAGTGGACACAACATTCATGTCCAACACAGACCCCCTGTGGGAGCGAGCTTGCTCGCGATGAGGCCAGTCAGCCCAGCACCCATGCGACTGAACCACCGTTATCGCGAGCAAGCTTTGCTCCCATGGATCTGATGGGTATACGACTGGGAGAGGCAGGTCGGCTTTAAGGCCGCCTCGTGGTTAACGGATATTTACACCAAGAAAAGCTACACCAGGCGATCACTTGCAAACATAGAACTTGCGCACATAGACACTGCTCTTCCACGCGCAGGGAGTGCCTCGCGGTACGAACACTGTATCTCCCGTGTTGACCGCCAGTTGGGTCCCATCGACTTGGAGAATGATGCTGCCTTCGACCAGGTACATCAACTCATGCATCGTATGTGGCCGCGCCCTACGGACATAAGGTGTCGAATCCCAAATGCCGATGCGCAGGTTGGTCGCGTCCTCGACGAACAAGTTGTTCGAGCGACATTGTGGCGTCGGGCTCAGCAGGAACTCTTCACTCGGAGGCGTCGAAGGGGAGAGCAGGGTGTGCGGGGGGAGAGCGGTCAGCCCTATGTTGCCGGCTTCAACCGGTTGGATATCGGCACAGAATGCCCAGAGCGAACCCGGTTGCGCCTCGATCCGAACCGATGTGCCGCGGGCAATCACGGCGCTGTCACCCGGATTGAGTTCGAGCGAGTGCTCCTGGCTCTGCAGGGTGACGTGTCCCGCGTGGACAACAATCGTTTCGCTGTAGGGGTAGTCATCGGTGCTGAATTGCCCGCTCGCCTGGACGATGCCGGCAGCAATGTCATCGGTCCCGACATAAGCGATTTGCCGGTCGAAAGGATCGTTGGCGCCCAATGAGCCGCGGGTGAATGCCGTGGACGCGGGAGTGCCGTTGGCATGGGCCAGCAGCACGGCAGTGGGTTCTAGCATGAGGGTGTTTCTCCAGGAGAGTGGATGGTATAGCGGTGATGGAGGGGCGTCAGCCGATGGCCTGGGTCACCAGCGCAAATTGATGTACGCCGCCGCTGGCCTGGGGCGGGGTCCCGCGGACCATTTGGGCGACGGTGTCGACCTGTTTCAACCCGGCTTCTTCCAGCCAGGCACCCAAGCCGCTGTCGGGCAGTACATCCATGCGCACGAAAGCGTCCGGTACTTGCGCCAATAACACGGCGATCAAGTACCTGGCCTGCCCTGGATTTTCTGCCACGACCGGGCCGATATAACGACCGCGGCCGAAGGGACGCAGAATGGCGAATCCGCGCAGTTGTCCATCGCGCTCGATGCCCACGACGTCGTCGACACTGTCGAACAGATCGTTGAGCACGGTATGCCTGTCCAGGCCGCTGCCGGCATTGGCGAGTTCGATCACCTCGTTTCGATCGGTGTCGGTCAGGCGGCGCAGGCGCTCACCGGATGGTAGGTCCGTGGAGGCAGGGGGCAATACGTTGCCCTGATGCTGCTGGATATGCCCAAAGTCAACGAATCCCTGGCTGGCATAAAGGGGCGCGCCGGCCAACGTCGCATTGAGCACCGCGGTCCGCGAACCGCACGCTTCGAGCGCCAGTTCCATCAATCTGCGCCCGATGCCCTGGCCCTGGTACTCATCGCTGACGATCACCAGGCCAATCGTGGCGTAATCACCCTGCGGGCAAGTGAACGCGGTACCGATCAGACGCCCTTCGTCCTCTACGACAAAGCCTTGGGAGACACGCTGCAGCATGGCCCAGTCTTCCAGACGGTGGGGCCATTTCAACTGCACGGACAAGGCATGGGCCGCCGCCACATCGGCAGCGGTCATGGGGCGGTAGGCATAGACAGGGCGTTGCGAGTTGGACATGACAGATCTCCATGGACAAGGGAGCGTGACCGGTCGGATTTCTCCGCTGAAAGTATGGGTATCTCACCTGCCGCCAGGCCTGACAAGAGGCCGGCATTGATTCGGTAGATTGCATAAGTTGCGGCTTCACGCGCCGCAGTTATTGCTCAAATCCGCAGCCGGCCCAGCAGCAAATATCAGCGTCTTTTTTGTCGGTGCTTATGCAGACGCATGGGCTGCGCGGGTCAATAACGTCGCTGGCGATCAATCTGGCCGAGCATCGATTCGCCGCGTTGATGCCGACGGATATTTTCCAGCAGCACGCCAAAGGCGCTTTCGGGTTGGGTCATCGCCGCGATATGCGGCGTCAGCACTATCTGTGGATGTTGCCAGAACGGGTGATCCGGCGCGGCCGGCTCCTGTTGCAGGACGTCGAGCACCGCGGCACTGAGTTGACCGCTGGCCAAAGCCTCGAGCAGGTCCGCTTCTATCAGGTGCCCACCGCGGCCCATGTTGACCAGGGCCGCGCCCTGGGGCAGGTGTCTGAACAATTGACGGTTGAGAATCCCTTGGGTCTGCTCGGTCAATGGCAAGACACAGATCACGATGTCGCATTGGCCGAGGAACGCCGGGAGTTGTTCGTTACCGGCAAAGCAATCCACGCCAACGATAGTGTGTTCGCTGCGTGCCCAGCCGGATAAGGCGAATCCAAAGGTCTGCAAGGTGGCCAGGATCTGCTGGGCCTGCATGCCAAGCCCCATGACACCGACCCGACGCTGGGCCGCCGGTTGCAGCAAGTGCGCCTGCCAGCATCGGGCGAGCTGTTGCTGGCGATAACGGAGCATATCCCGGTGCAGGCTGAGCACGGCGAAACTGGCGTACTCGCACATGCCCCGGGTGATACCAGGATCGAGTAGACGCACCACCGGCAGGGACATCGGCAGGCGATCAAGGTCGAGTTGGTCGACCCCGGCCGACAACGCGAACAGCACTTCAAGGTTCGGCAACAGTGCTTCGAGGTCATCCGGCGTCTGCCAAGCGGCGAGGTAGCGAATGTCCTTCGGATCGCCGATGTCCGGCCAGGCACGCCATTCGATATCCGGCGCGTGCTCGGCGAACAGACGCTTCCATTGTTCGCCGCGTACCGGGTCGGCTTTATAAAGCAGGGCCATGGGTCACTTCTCATACTGGATAGGGAACATCCAGCATGCCCGAGTGGTAAAGCAGGATGTATCAAAAGGGCCTGCGTAATCCGTCGACACTGCGTTGTATGGGGCGTTTGCCGGCAGATTCCATGGGGCTGGAGGCGGCTGAAGGAATCTGCTGTTTGCCGGGGTGAAAACAGTCGATCCGAATTTCCCAGAGGCCAAGTTCGGCTTAGACAATTGCGTCGAACGCTTAACCTGTGGAACACATCGCAACCGTTTCCCGGTTGCCTGGTTCACTGTGGGAGATGCCATGAACAGTAAAGTCGAAGAAACCCCAAGCTTGCTCCGTCAACGCGATCAATTCGTGCCACGGGGTCTGGTCACCGCACATCCACTGGTCATCGACCGGGCCCAGGGTGCCGAGGTGTGGGACGTGGACGGGGCGCGCTATCTGGACTTCGTCGGCGGCATTGGCGTCTTGAACATCGGCCATAATCACCCGAAGGTGGTCGCGGCGGTGCAGGCCCAACTGCAGAAGGTCAGCCATGCTTGCTTCCAAGTCGTGGCCTACAAACCCTACCTCGACCTGGTCAAGCGCCTGTGCGAGCTGGTGGGTGGCGAGCAAGCCTACAAGGCGGCGCTGTTCACGTCCGGCGCGGAGGCGGTGGAGAACGCGGTGAAGATCGCCCGTGCCCATACCAATCGTCCCGCCGTCATTTCCTTCCGTGGCGGTTTCCATGGTCGTACCTTGCTGGGTACGACGCTGACGGGCATGAGCCAGCCCTACAAACAGAACTTCGGGCCCTTCGCGCCTGAAGTCTTCCATACCCCATACCCGAATGCCTATCGCGGTTTCAGCAGCGAGATGGCGTTGCAGGCCCTGAATGAGTTGCTGGCGACCCAAGTCGCTCCGGATCGGGTCGCGGCGATCATCATCGAACCGGTGCAAGGCGACGGTGGCTTCCTTTCCGCGCCGCCGGAATTTCTCCAGGCGCTGCGGACCCTGACCGAGCAACACGGCATCGTGCTCATCCTTGATGAAATCCAGACCGGCTTCGGCCGTACCGGCAAGAGGTTCGGTTTCCAGCACGCCGGGATTCAGCCGGACCTGGTCACCGTTGCCAAGAGTCTGGCCGGTGGCTTGCCCAGTTCAGGTGTGGTGGGACGTGCGCACATCATGGACGCGCCGTTGCCCGGCGGTCTCGGCGGCACCTACGGCGGTAACGCCTTGTCGTGTGCGGCGGCGCTGGCGGTGATCGACGCTGACGAACAGGAGCAGTTGCTTGAGCGGGGCCAGGTCCTGGGCGCGCGGCTGCGTCAGGGCCTGCTGCGCTTGCAGGCACGTCACCCGCGCATCGGTGACGTGCGCGGCACTGGTTTCATGTTGGCCATCGAATTGATTAAAGACGATGAGGCCCGCAGCCCCGACGCCGAGCTCACCCAGCAACTGATCGACCAGGCCAGGGTAGGCGGGCTGTTGGTGATCAAATGCGGGGTGTACCGCAATGTCCTGCGCTTCTTGGCTCCCTTGGTCACCGAAGAAAGCCAGATCGACGAAGCACTGGCCATTCTTGAAGCAGCTTTGCTACGCGTGTTGGATTAATCTCAGGTCTCGATCGGCGCCTGTAACGAGGTGCCGACCGAGGGCATTTAGCGCAGATGGATTGATGAATGCATCATGGGAGGCGACACATGCACCTGACTGATTATCGTGCGCTGCTGATCGATTGCGACGAAGTCCTGGTCGATAGGGACTCCGGTGTCTGGACGGCCCTGCAACCCTTGCTCGACAACCACCCGGGCATGCCGGACAGGGACGCCGTGTTGGCGGAATTCGACGCGGCGGTGCGCGGGCTTTATCCGCGTTTCTCCGAACTCGGCTTCAGCGGTTTGTTGTGCTTTGCCCATCGTCAACTGGCAGAGCGCCTGGGGCTCAAGGTCAGTTGGGAGGAGGGCATGAGCTTTGCCCGTTCGGCAGGCAACTGGTCGCTGTTCGAGGACGCGCCCGGAGCGATGTTGTACCTGCGCAAATTCTATCGGCTGCTGGTGTACTGCGACCGCGATGCCGAGGATCGCGAGCCCCTCTGCGAGCGTTTGGGAATCCCTCCCGAGGACTTGCATTCCCGAGCGAACAATCCATTGGAAGATGAGGCATGGCTGCAGGCGAACACGCTCAAGCCAGAAAACATCATGCAAGTGTCCAGGCCACCTGCACAAGCGCCAAAGTCAGCGGGCCTGTGCCTGATCCGCCGTGGCCATGAACCTGATAATCAAGAATATTCTGCCGATTTCTACCTCACCAGCATGGCCGCCCTGGTCGCTCAGCATCAGCTATCTTTGCGCCGTTGAATTTGCTAAAACCACTGTCAACCTGAAGACAACCGAGGGGTACACGATGGAAGGTTTAATAAAACTAGACCGAATTGATATCAGTATCCTTGTTGAACTTCAAAAGGACGGTCGAATGACCAACGTCAGTCTGGCCGATGCCGTGGGGCTTTCATCCAGCCCATGCCTGCAGCGAGTCAAGCGACTTGAGTCGGCGGGTTATATTTCCGGCTACAGGGCTCATCTCAACCTGGCCAAGATCACTGACTCGGTCACGGTCTTCACTGAAATCACGCTGAGCGACCACAAGCGCGAGGACTTCGCCAAGTTCGAATCCAATATCCGCTTGGTCGATGAGGTACTGGAGTGTCATTTGATCAGCGGCGGCTACGACTACCTCGTGCGTTTCATGACCTGCAGCATCCAGCATTATCAGGAAGTCATCGAAGGGTTGCTGGACAAGAACATCGGCATTTCCAAGTACTTCAGCTATATCGTCATCAAGTCCCCGGTGCTAAAGGATGGGGTGCCGTTGCGTAGGTTGTTGCGTCACTGATACATCCTGGCGGCAAACCGAGCTTTTGGACTGCTCACAAGCAACAAAAAAATTTGTGCTTGTAGAAAATTTATATTGATTTTTTTTAGGCGTATGCGGCTTTAGCATGAATATGGCCTAAGAAGCCCGGCAGGCAGCGAGCCCCGTTGTCCGTTTGGAAATCAATAAAAATTGCAGCCCGGAGTCCCGATGAGTCTTTCTCCTTTCCACCTCGCAATCCCCGTGTATGACCTGGCCGCCGCACGCACATTCTACGGTGAAGTGTTTGGTCTTTCCGAAGGGCGCTCCAGCAACCAGTGGGTAGACTTCGATTTCTACGGCCATCAATTGGTCATCCATGAGCACCCTAAAACCGCTTCTCAAGAAAGCGTCCATAGCAACCCCGTAGACGGTCACGACGTACCGGTGCCTCATTTCGGGATCATTCTGGAATGGGCACAATGGGAAGCGTTGGCCGAGCGCTTGAGAGCCTTCGATACCAAGTTCGTCATTGAACCCTACATCCGATTCAAAGGGCAGGTGGGGGAACAGGCCACCATGTTCCTGTTCGACCCCTGTGGTAATGCACTTGAGTTCAAAGCCTTCAAAGATATGAGTCAGCTCTTCGCAAAATAATAAAAAACCTGGCGCGAATACATCGCGCCAGGAAATTCCAAATGAGCTGGAAGCTCATGAATCTAGCTACTGCCCTTAAGCAGTCCTTTCATTCCAAAAAAAAGGCTAGACATGAAACGTATCCCATTGGTTTGGCAGATCGTTGCTGGTCTGTTGCTCGGCGTGCTCGTTGGTTGGTACTTCAATACCCACCCGCAACATCAGGTTTGGGTCAGTACCGAAGTGCTTAAACCCCTCGGCGACATTTTCATCAAGATGATGAAAATGGTCGTTGTTCCCATTGTTTTTTGCTGCATGATCCTCGGCATTGCCGGGGGCGGCGATAACAAGTCCTTCGGTCTTATGGGGGCAAAGTCCCTGATTTACTTTTTTGCGATTACCACCTTGGCCATCGTGCTGGGGCTGTGCTTTGCCAATCTGTTCGAGCCTGGTCAGGGCACCCAGATTGCTGGCATCGCCCACAGCGGTAGCTCGGTGGTCACCATTGAACCGTCTAAAGGTGCACTGGTCATCCTGCAAAACATCGTGCCGGATAACGTGATCGTGGCGATGTCGGAAGCGAAGTTGTTGTCGGTGCTGTTTTTTGCCGTCCTGCTCGGAATGGCGCTGAACACATTGCCCAAAGCGAAGAGCGCACCGGTCATTGCAATCATCCAGGGCTTTTCTGATGCCATGTTCAAGGTCGTGTCGTTTGTCATGGCGTATGCACCGATTGGAGTGTTTGGCATGATCGGAGCAACCGTTGCGACTTTTGGATTCGCCTCGTTGTTACCCTTGCTCAAGTTGATTGGCGTGGTCTATCTCGCGCTGATTACTTTTGCGTTGGTATTACTGGGAGGTATTTGCTATCTGATCGGTGAAAATGTATTCAAGTTGATCAAGTATTTCAGGGATGAGTTGATTCTGGCGTTTTCAAGCGCTGCCTCTGCAGCGGTCATGCCGCAGTTGATGACCAAGCTTGAAGCGTACGGTGTCCCTGCGCGTATCGTCAGTTTCGTCGTGCCAGTGGGCTATGCCTTCAACTTGGACGGGGCTTCGATTTTCCTCGGTGTGGCGACGATCTTCATTGCCCAGCTATACGGCATCGATCTTTCATTGACTCAGCAGATCTTGCTCGTAGTCACGATGGTATTGACGTCGAAGGGCGCTGCAGGTGTGCCTGGTTTCGCCATCATTATTCTGTCGGCAACCCTGGCGTCAGCCGGCCTGCCATTGGAGGGGGTCGCGTTGATCGCCGGGATTTTCAGGATTATCGACAGTGGAACCACCACCTTGAACGTCTTGGGTAATGCGATTGCGCCCTTGGTAATCGCCAAGTGGGAAAAGGCACCGCTTGTACGGAAAAAAGCCGTGGGCGCTTAGAACGCCGGGGCAGCGACACAAAAGGGCTCTCCACGTAACAGCGTCGAGAGCCCTTATTTTATTGCTGATAAGGTTCATCGTCGGGCAGACATCGCTCCTTGCCCTACGGGCTTTTCAGAACCTGGTCGGTAATCAACTGGACTAATAACTTTACCGGCTCGCTGAGGCTACGGCGCGCACGATGGACCAGGCCAATGTCGCGATGAAATGTGCGTTGTTTCAGGTCGATGGGGCGCACCCCGGCAGACCATTTCTGGTGGGTTGCCGTTTCCGGCACCAGCGCCACGCCCACTCCGTTTGCCACCAGCTTGATAATTGCATCCAGCTCATCGAGCTCGCAGACTTCATGCAGCGGTATATGAGCTTCTCGCAAGAACCGATCAACCTGACGCCCGCCAAAAGATGAGCGGTCATACCGAATGAAGGGCTGGCTTGATAACAGCTCCGCCCAGTCGTCTCCTGGCATATCGGCAGGAACGATCAGGCGGTACGGTTCACGGGCCAAGGTAGTCCAGCGCAGGTCGCTCTGCAGAGAGAAGGGTGGACGGATGATTGCGGCCATATCGATCTCACCTGAATCGACCTGGTTCACCAGTTCCATCGAAAGGCCGGGAACGACGCGGGTCCTGCATTGTGGGGAGCGTTGGTGAAACTCGGCGAGTGCTTCCGGCAAAAAGGAGCGTTGAACGGAGGCAATCGCGCCAATGGTGCCCAGGATACTGGCCGATAGGCCCACCGATGTCGTGCCCAGGTTTTGGAACTGGCGCACCAGCTCCTGGCCCTGCAATAGCACTTGATGTCCCATGCGGTTGAGCTGGGCGGAGCGTCCCTTGCGGTCGAATAACGCCACGCCAAGCTCCGCCTCGAGACGTTGCATCTGTGCACTGACGGCGGCTTGGGTAAGCCCGATCTTGCTGCCCGCCGCAGCAAACGTGCCTTCTCTGGCCACCGCGATAAGTGTTTTCAGTTCTTTGATCATTCGAAAATAATAATGTTGTTTTGACGGGAAACATATTCATTTTTTTTGTGATTGCAGGGCAGACTTCGTTATCGCGTATCCTTCGTAGAAGCTTGTAGACGACTGGTCTAATTTCCGGTAGGCTGCACCCACTATGAAGAAACCCGCTAATGAAATGCGCGAGCACATCCTTGATGTAGCCAGGGCGCTCATGACCCACAAAGGCTATACCGCCGTAGGTCTCAATGAAGTGTTGAGCACGGCGGGCGTGCCCAAGGGGTCGTTCTATTACTATTTCAAATCCAAGGAAGAATTCGGCCAGGCACTCCTTGATGAGTACTTTGACGAATATCTGTCGCGTATCGGCCCGATTCTCAAGCAACAGGCCAGCGGGGCAGAGAGCCTTCTGACGTACTTCCAGTATTGGAGCGAAACCCAGCATGACGACTCGGTCGATAACAAATGCCTGGTCGTGAAGCTTGGCGCTGAAGTCTGCGACCTCTCCGAGGTTATGCGGCAGGTGTTGGAGAAAGGCACGACTCGGATCGTGAAGCTGATCACGGACAGCATCGAGCGCGGAATCAAGGACGGCAGTATCGCTACCCGTGACAGTGTTGCGCTGGCTGAGTCGCTTTACCAATTGTGGCTGGGCGCCTCGTTGATGGCGAAAGTGAACCGTTCCACTCAACCCTTTGAATCGGCAATGACCCTGACAAAAAGCTTGCTCGGTTGAGCTCGCTTTTTTTTGCCTGGGAACTAGACGACTGGTCTACTAAACTGAGACGCATATGATTGATAACAATCCCCGCACTGATCTGTTCGAGCCCACGCGCATGGGGGCCATCGAACTCGCCAACCGTTTCGTAATGGCGCCGGTTACTCGTAGCCGTTACGCCGAAGACGGTGTCCCTGACGATCTGCACGCTACCTACTATGCCCAGCGTGCATCAGCCGGCCTGATCATTGCCGAGGCGACCAATATTTCCGCCCAGGGCCGGGGTTATGCCGCCACCCCGGGAATCTGGAGCGATGAGCAGACCGCAGGCTGGAGGAAAGTCACCGAGGCCGTGCACGCTGAAGGGGGCAAGATTGTGCTGCAGTTGTGGCACGTCGGCCGCTTCTCCAGCGTCGAACTACAGCCTGACGGCCAGGCACCGGTAGCACCGTCTGCAATCAAGGCCGAGGGCAGTACCTACACGGCCGGAGGTTTCGTTCCGGTGTCCATGCCGCGAGCCCTGGAAACCGATGAAATTCCCGGAATCATTGAGCAATACCGCGTGGCCGCACGGAATGCCAAGCGCGCCGGTTTCGACGGGGTAGAAGTACATTCGGCCAATAGCTATCTGCTCGACCAGTTCTTGCGTGACTCCACCAACCAGCGTACCGACCGTTACGGTGGCTCGATCGAAAACCGGGCGCGCCTGACCCTTGAAGTCACTCGCGCGGTGATCGATATCTGGGGCAGCGACCGAGTCGGTATCCGTCTTTCGCCAGTGACGCCCGACGCAGGTAATACGCCGCCGGACAGCAACGTCATGGGCCTGTTCGGTTACCTGGTGCCCGAGCTGAACAAGCTCGACCTTGCCTACCTGCATTTTGTCGAGGGCGCCACGGCGACCAGCCGCGACGTCCCCGAAGGCGTCGATATGGATGCCTTGAGCGGCCTGTTTACCGGGCCTTATATCGGTAACAACAACTACAACCTGGGAATGGCCATCGAGCGCCGCGCTCAGGGCAAGATCGACGCCGTGGCCTTCGGCCGCCTGTTCATCTCCAACCCTGATCTTGTCCAGCGCCTGCGCCTGGGAGCCGAGCTGACGATTGCTCCGCGTGAGAGTTACTACGGTGGCGGCGCCAAGGGCTACATCGACTGGCCCAATGGCAACTACTGAGGTTGCTGGCGGAGTAACCCCAGTGCTGTCCATGGGGATCGCCACGGCTCTCGTTATCCCCATGTGCCCAATTCCCGGGCGCAGGTAGAAGGATCAAAACATGAATTATCTGGATCAGAAAGTCGTCGTCATCACCGGTGCCTCTTCCGGTCTCGGCGCAGCTTCCGCGCGTGCCTTGGCTGCTTGTGGAGTACGTATCGTCGCAGCCGCCATCGATGGGCCAGGGCTGAACGCTTTCGTTGCGGATTTGCGTGCCAGCGGTGTGGACGCAGTTGGCAAGGTCACCGACGTGACCGACCTGGACGAGTCCCGCGCCCTGGCTCGATTCGCCATGGATACCTACGGCGCCCTCGACATCCTGGTCAACAACGCCGGCCTGATGCTGTTCTCCAACTGGACCGATATGGCTGTCAACGACTGGAACAAGATGATCGACGTCAACATCAAGGGCTATCTCAACATGATCGCCGCGGTACTGCCACAGATGCTCGAGCAGAAATCTGGCCACATTCTCAACATGGCCTCTGTGGCTGGCCATCAGGTAGGCGAGGCCGCTGGCGTGTACAGCGCCAGCAAGTTTTTCGTGCAAGCGATGACCGAGTCGATGCGCAAGGAGCTGGGGGTCAAGCACGGTATTCGTGCCGGCACGATCAGCCCCGGCGTGATCAACACCGGTTGGGCGGACAAGGTTGAAGACCCCGAGGGCCGCAAGGCCGCAAGGGCGCTTAACAAGATCGCCATTTCCCCGGACGACATCGGCAGGGCGGTGGTCTACGCCCTCAATCAACCTGCCAACGTCACTGTAAACGACCTGATTGTGTCCCCGACCCGGCAGGATTGGTAAGGGCGCATCGTGCTGGAAACCCGACGGGATTCCCCCGTGGACGCCCAAGCACTTCTCACACATTTAGAACCAGGAAAAACACCATGAGCAACCCCACTTACGTGCAGGAATACCAAGCCATCGTCGACGTGCTGAACCAGTACAACGAAGGCGGCAAGCAGGCCAAGAGCAGCGTCATGAAACCGGCCTTCAGCGAGCAGGCAACCATTTTCGGTGTCGATGGCGACGCCAAGTTGGTCGGCGGTGCGATCCAAGGTCTGTTCGATACTATCGACAACCCACCTTTCCGTCCTTCCCCGGAAGCCCAAGGTGTCATCGTCAACGTTGACATCGTTGGTACCGCCGCCAGTGCCCGCATCGATACCAACGATATCTCGGGGTTCTGTTTCACCGATTTCTTCAACTTGCTGAAGGTTGAAGGCAAGTGGACGGTGGTCAGCAAGATTTACCACACCCATATCGCTCCGTAATTGGCGGTTTTTCAATGAGCCCGGCGTCAAGCGATGCCGGCCTCCCACTGGCGCGTCCTGCGTCGCATTTGACTGGAGAGAAATCATGAGCAAGAACATCAAGGCCGTTCCTACGGCCGAATACGATGCCGTGATCGCGGTAGCGCAGAAATATGTCGATGGCCTGCGCATCGGTAGCGTTGAAGATGTGGCGCAGGCATTCCACAAGGATGCGGTCATGTACGGCTTCACCAACGGGGCGCTATTGGGTGGCCCGATTGCCAATCTGTTTGGCTTCATCGAGAAGAACGGTAAGGCTCCGGAGATCAAGACCCGCCTGGATGTGTTGGCGATTACGCCGACCACCGCGGTAGTACGTGTGGACATGGAAAAAGACGCCATCGGCGCCGACTACAACGACTATCTGACGTTGATCCGGATTGATGGCACGTGGAAGGTCATCGCCAAGGTTTATCACCAGTTCGAAGGCTGAGCGCTGTCACTAACCACTGGTCTTGGGTCATGCCCGCCGAGCGCGTGACCCCAGACGTTTCCCCCTTATGCTCATTGAAATCAGGCAGGCAGCGGCCTGTCAGGAGTCCTGCTATGCCTTCGGTTCACCACAACGCGCTGGTCAACAGCGACGCCACCCAGGTGTGGAGCGTCATCAAGCAATTCGCAAACATCAGCCAATGGCATCCGGTCGTTACCCGGAGCCTGATCGAGGACGGCCAGCCCGACGGCCTGGTCGGCTGCATTCGCACCCTGATCTTGCAGGATGGCGCCATCTTGCGCGAGCGCCTGCTGGCGATGGACGACAGCCAGTTGAGCTTTTCCTACCGTTTCGAGGAGGCGCCATTGCCGGTGGACGACTACGTGATGACGGTAAAGCTGATCCCCGTCAGTGGCCAGGACAAGACCTTGATCCAGTGGTCGGCGCGTTTCGACAACCAAGAACCGGATCCCCAGGGGCTGCAGCTGGACATTATCCGTGGTCTGATTGTCAGTGGGCATGACAGCCTGCAAGCGTATCTGAACCGTTGAACGCTGGAGGTTGCCGATGAACAAACACATCGCCCCGGTACCGCTGGAGAAGGCCTTTCGCCTGATCAATCACGGCCCCACCGTCCTCGTCTCCGCCCGTCACGACGGCGTGGACAATGTCATGGCCGCGTCCTGGGCCTGCGCACTGGACTACTCACCGCCAAAGTTGACCGTGGTGCTGGACAAGGTCGCCAAGACGCGAGAGCTGGTAGAGCACAGCGGCCACTTCGTTATCCAGGTGCCCACGCTCGCCCAGCTCGACCTCACGTACCAAGTGGGCCACCGCAGCCTGTCTGACGAGGCGGACAAGCTGACGCGTAGCGGCGTTGAGCTGTTCGCCATCGATGGCCAAGACGTGCCGTTCGTGAGCGGCTGCTCGGCCTGGCTGGCCTGCCGCTTGATCGCCGAACCGCACAACCAGGAGCGATACGACCTGTTCATTGGCGAGGTTATCGGCGCCTGGGCCGACACTCGGGTATTTCGCGACGGTCATTGGCATTTCGAGAGCGCCGAACCGGCCTGGCGTAGCCTGCACTACATTGCGGGTGGGCGTTTCTACGCGAGTGGTGAAGCCTTGGACTCGCGAGACAAACTCGACTGATCAGCAGCACACCGTTTCAGTGTTTTGCCAAACAGTTCCAGCTGCGCCCATCGGTGCGGCTGCACAAAAGGGAGCATTTGCTCCCTTTTGCCATTCGATTTTCATAAAAACGTAACACAACTGTTGCAGAGTTCTCCGGCCCGTCATCACAAGGAATTTCTTTCAATGAAAAGTTTGATGAAGTCTGCTGCGCTCGCCGTTACGCTTTCTCTTTGTGCCACTTCGGCGACCTTCGCTGCAGAAAGTGTCCGTCTGACGGGTTCTGGCGCGAGTTTCCCAGCGCCGATCTACCTCACCTGGTTCAAGGATTTCAGCAAGAAATCCGAAGGCGTCACGGTGGACTACCAATCCAAGGGCAGCGGCGCGGGTGTACAGGACTTTCTGAATAAAACCGTTGATTTCGCCGCCAGCGACTCGGCGATGAAAGACGAAGACATCGCCAAGGTCGCCGAAGGCGTGCAGTTGCTGCCGATGACCGCTGGGGAAATCGTCCTGGCCTATAACCTGCCGGGCAATCCCAAGGGCCTTAAGTTGCCACGGGATGTGTACTCCAACATCTTCCTCGGCAAGATCACTCGCTGGAACGATCCGCAAATCGTGGCGGCCAACCCGGACCTGAAACTCTCCGATACGCCGATCACGGTTGTCGTGCGTGCCGATTCCAGCGGCACCACCGCGGTATTCACCAAACACCTGGCGACCATCAACCCAGACTTCAAACAGGCGCTGGGGGAGGGCAACACCGTCAACTGGCCGGCCAGTGACAAGTTCATCAAGTCGCCGAAGAACGATGGTGTGACCGCTACCGTGCGCCAGACCCCGGGCGCGATTGGCTACATCGAATACGGCTTCGCCAAGCTCGCCAAGGTTGACTTCGCCCAGTTGCAGAACAAGGCCGGCCAATACGTCGTGCCAAACGCCGAGAGTGGTGCCGAGGCCCTGGCGGCGGTGAAGATGCCAGAAAGCCTGGTGTCCTGGTTGCCTGATCCAGACGGCGCCAAGTCGTACCCGATCACGTCCTACACCTGGATGATTTTCCGCAAGGACAACGGCAATCCGGCCAAGGCCAAGGCCATGCGTGAAATGGTCGAATACAGCCTGACCGAAGGCCAGAAAATTGCCGACTCGATGGGGTACATCCCGTTGCCGGCGTCGGTTGTCGATCAGGTTCGCAAAGCTTCCGCCAACATTCAGTAACGCCTGAGGCCTCTCCCGGTGTGGCATGTCAGCCATGCTGGGAGAGCTTTCCCCCTGTTCCGGAATTAGCCAATGAACACTCCCTTTGTCGTACCGGTTAATCCAGATTCTGCCTGCCAGCCACCGTCCGCGAAGGACTTCCTGGTGGATCGCACCTTTCGTGCGATCGCTCGCATAGGGGGGGTCCTGGTTCTGGCGCTGGTGTTTGCCCTCGTGTTCGAGGTCGGACGCAAGGCGCTTCCCGGCATGGAAAAGCACGGGTTTGATGTGCTGCTCGGCACTGTCTGGGACGTTAACCAGGGTAAATACGGCATCCTGCCGGCTATCTGGGGCACGCTCTACAGCGCCTTTATCGCGTTGCTGATCGCCGGGTTCTTCGGCGTCAGCATGGCGATTTTCCTGACCCAGGATTTCCTCCCCCCCAAGCTCGCCGCCATTTTTCGCACCATCGTCGAATTGCTCGCGGCCATCCCCAGCGTCGTCTACGGCCTGTGGGGGATCTACGTGGTGATCCCGGCGATTCGGCCGCTGACCACCTGGTTGAACAGTGAGCTGGGCTGGATACCGTTCTTCGGCACGTCCTTGAGCGGGCCGGGGCTGCTTCCCGCAGCGTTGGTGCTTGCCATCATGCTCCTGCCGACCATTGCCGCCGTTTCGCAGGATGCGCTCACGGCCGTACCGATGAAAACCAAGCAGGCTGCCTACGGCATGGGCACCACCCATTGGGAAGCGATTCTCAAGGTCATGGTGCCGTCCGCTGCCACCGGTATTTTCGGCTCCCTGGTGCTGGGCCTGGGGCGTGCGCTGGGTGAAACCATGGCATTGGCCATGCTGGTCGGCAACGCGAACAACATTTCCCTTTCGCTGTTCGCCCCGGCCAACACCTTGGCGGCCTTGCTGGCGGTGAACTTCCCCGAAGCCGGACCGAACGAGATTGAAGTCCTGATGTATGCCGCGCTGGTGCTGATGTTCATCACGTTGATCGTGAACGTCTTCGGCTCCTTGATCATGATGTATGCCCAACGGGGTAATAAGTGATGACCGATCTCACTGCTGCAACAGACTTGACGGCTCCAGCAGGCGCGATGCCCAGCCTGCAGCGCAAGTTCGAGGGCCGTGCCCTGCGCAGCCTGATCTTGACCACACTGGTCTGGAGCGGGGCGCTGCTGGCCAGCGTGCCGTTGATTTCCGTGCTCTACATGCTGATCACCCGCGGCGGCGCGCGCCTGAACCTGGAAGTGTTTACCGAACTGCCGCCGACCGGTTTCGAGATGGGCGGGGGCTTCGGCAACGCGCTGGCCGGTACGTTTGTGATGGTGGGCATCGCGGCGGCAATCGCGGTGCCGGTCGGCATCATGGCGGCGATGTTCCTGGCTGAACTGGGGCCGGACAGCAAACTGGCGAATGCCGCGCGCTTTGCGGCCAAGATGCTCACGGGGCTGCCGTCGATCCTGGCCGGGGTGTTTGCCTACGCCTTGGTGGTGATGACCACCGGTACTTATTCGGCACCGGCGGGCGGCGTCGCGCTGGCGGTACTGATGCTGCCTATCGTCGTGCTGACGGCGGAAGAGTCGATGCGGATGGTGCCCAAGATCATGAAGGATGCCGCCTACGGCATGGGCTGCACCCGCTCGCAGGTGATCTGGAAAATCATCTTGCCCACCGGCATGCCAGCAATCCTGACCGGCGTCATGCTGGCCGTGGCCCGTGCCGCGGGCGAGACAGCGCCGTTGTTGTTTACCGCGCTGTTCAGCAACTACTGGATCTACCACCAAGGCAGCCTCGAGGTCATGAACCCGACGGCATCGCTGGCAGTACTGATCTACAACTTCTCCGGCATGCCGTTCGACAACCAGCTTGAGCTCGCATGGGCGGCCTCCCTGGTGCTGGTGATGATCGTGTTGGTCGTGAACATCATCAGCCGTATTTTCGGCAAGCCCAAGTATTAAGAACGGGAGCATCTGATCGTGAACGTATCCACTGCGCAAATAGCCGCTCCGTTTGTCACCCAGGCCCCTGTCGTCATGGACTGCAAACTGGACAAGATTTTCTACGGCAACTTCATGGCGGTACGTGACAGCCATGTACCGATCGAAAAAAACAAGATCACCGGCTTCATTGGGCCCTCCGGCTGTGGCAAGAGCACCGTGCTGCGCAGCCTCAACCGAATGAACGATCTGGTGAAAGGTTTCCGTTTCGAGGGCCACGTGCACTTCCTCGGCCAAGACGTCTATGGCAAGGGCGTCGATCCGGTGGTCGTGCGCCGCTACATCGGCATGGTGTTTCAACAGCCCAACCCGTTTTCGATGAGCATCTTCGACAACGTCGCGTTTGGCCTGCGCCTCAATCGCTACAAGGGCGATATCGGCGATCGGGTCAAACATGCCTTGCAAGGCGCCGCGCTGTGGGATGAGGTCAAGGACAAGCTCAAGGTCAGTGGCCTGTCGCTGTCCGGCGGCCAGCAACAACGACTGTGCATTGCCCGCGCCATCGCCACCGAGCCGGAAGTCCTGCTGCTGGATGAGCCGTGCTCGGCACTCGACCCGATCGCTACCCGGCGGGTCGAGGAGCTGATGGTCGAGTTGAAGAAGGACTACACCATCGCGCTGGTCACCCACAACATGCAGCAAGCCATCCGCGTCGCTGAAACCACGGCGTTCTTCTCGGTGGATATTACCCAGGGCACGCGCACCGGCTACTTGGTCGAAATGGGCCCGACGACGCGAATTTTCGACAACCCTCGTGAACAGATGACCGGCGACTACATCAGCGGCAAGTTCAGCTGAGTCCACTTCCGGTCAAGGCCGCATACCTGCAGAAGCCAAATGGATTTGGCGGGCATCCGGTAGACATTTACCAAGCGTTTCCCAAGGAGCACCAATGCCTGCTACGCACCGCCTTGATTTGCCTGCGATTGAACGTGCACTGCGGGAAGTGCAAGAGCGCTTCGCCGCGCTGAGCCGGCACTTCACCGAGCCGCGCGATCCCTTGACCGACGAGGTGCTGCACAATGTGCTTGAAGGTTATGCGCTGGTTGACGACTATGTTGCCCGCGGTGTTGATCTGTTCGACCTCCAGCAACTGAACCTGATGCTTGAGATCAACGCCACGGTGCTGTGCGGCCGAGACCCGGCGCGCCGCTTGGAGTACGCCCAGCACCTGGCCGCGACCGAGGCGCATTTCTTCAACAACGTTGAGGGAGGCATCAAGGACTTGTACAACTGGTATTGTGCGTATCGCAGCGAATCCGTCTGGAAGCGTGCGGCTGGCGTCTATGTGCGCATTCTCAGCAAGCCGCAGTTGTTCATTGAAGGGAACAACCGCAGTGGGTCGCTCATCGTCAGCTACCTGCTCATGCGCGCGGGCTTGCCGCCTTTCGTGTTGACGCTGGAAAACGCCGAGGGCTACTTCAACCCTTCATCGGTCATACGCAACTCTGCCAAACATGGAGTCAAGGCGTTGTACGAATTGCCCAAGATCAAGAAAAAATACGCAGCTTTCCTGGAAGAACAGGCGCCTGACCCGATGAAGTTCTTTCTCAAGGGCAAGCCGTCGTCCTTCTCTCTAGGTGGCCATTGATGGGCAAGTATACGGCGCTCGCCAAATGCAAAACCGTCGGTAGCCGGGTAGAGCAGGCCATCCGTGGCGCTGTCCCGCTGCAAATGTCCAGGCGCCAACGCATCCGTATTTCGTTTGATATCGATGACACGCTCGCCTGCCAACTCCACCACTGCGAAGTCGAGCACAGCAAACTGCCGGCCAGCGTCCATCGTTGGTTGGGTGAACCGTTGCGCAGGGGCACACGTTCCTTGATCCGAGAGCTGCGCCGCCAGGATTGCAGCATCTGGGTCTATACCTCGTCCGGTCGCACGCCGTCCTATATCCGTCGTTGGCTGCTGCTGTATGGCATTCGCGTCGATGGCGTCGTCAACAGCGTGCTGCACAACCGCGCGCTGGCGGTCCATGGGCTGTTGAATACGCCCTCGAAATATCCGCCAGCGTTCGATATCGACTTGCACGTTGATGATTCCGAAGGGGTGCAGATCGAAGGGGATGACCATGGCTTTCGCGTGGTCGTGGTGCATCCGGAGGATGAGGGTTGGGCGCACAAAGTGCTGGAGGCGGTCGCCGTTGTCCAGGCGCAATTGGCTTGGCAGCAGAGGCCTGTACAGCGAGCTTCGTTGCGCCGAGTGCCGACTATTTAGCCAGTGACAGATTCCGTACCGCGTGCCTTCTATACAAGCTCGCTGACTTGGCTCCATGGGATGTTGAATCGACCCAGAAACTTACGGATACGATCGGAATCATTAGGCGATGCCTTGGCTGATCGGCTCTGTGAAAAGAGCTTGCGACCGGCCTCCGCCTGACTTGCCGCTGTGCTGCACACCTTCAAGACCGACTCCAGCTGAAGGCGATCGAACAGATCAATTTCGAGACCTGCTTTCGCCAGGTGCTCCGACAGCGGGTCGGAGATGGTCGGCATCCGCCAGTCCAGGCGCAGTCGTTCCAATTCATCCTCCACCAGCGCCATGTCGATCCGGCCGCTGTCGGCCAAGGTGGCCATCCGGGTGATCGACGCGGAGAGTTGTCGGAAGTTTCCCGGCCAACGGGCGTCCCCGCTGGTAGCAAAGGACACATATCGGCGCCGAGCTTCGACATTGAAACGAACCGTGTAGCCGTGATCCCGGGCATAGCGCTGCAGTTCAAAATCGATGTTCGGCTCGATGTCTTCCCTTCGGTTGGCCAGCCCGGGCAGCACAAATGTCCAAATGTTGATCCTGGCTAACAAGTCCTCGCGAAACTGGCCTTCGGTCACTCGTGTTTGCAGGTCTCGATTGGTACCTGCTATCAGGGTGAAATCGGACTCGACCTCCCTGTCAGAACCCATCGGCAGGAACCGCTTTTCCTCAATCGCCTTCAGGAGCATCGCTTGCTCATCGAGCGGCAGCTCTCCAATCTCATCAAGGAACAAAACCCCTTTGTGAGCCGAGCGCAGCAAGCCCTCTCGCGCCTGTTGAGCGCCGGTGAACGCGCCTTTGGCATGGCCAAAAAGCGTCGACATCGCGGTATCACCGCGCAACGTGGCGCAGTTCACCGTGACGAACGGGCCATCGATCTGGTGTCGGCCCCGTTTAAGCTCATAGACCTGTCGTGCCAGAAAGGACTTGCCGGCGCCTGTGGGGCCGCTGATCAAAATCGGCGCCTTGGATCGAACGGCGACCCGTTCGATCTGCTCTATCGTACGGTTGAACGCCGTGTTGCGGGTCGCAATGCCGGACTTGAGCAGTTGCGTACCTTCCAGCCGCTCAGCTTGGAATCGCTTCGCGATCTGGTCGTAGCGCTGAAGATCGAGGTCGGTGACAACGTGTTTGCCAGCCGGCACCGAGTCATCATTCCGCAGGCTGCTCGGCTGCGTCTGTATCAGTTTGGCCGGGACGTGCCGGGACTCGGCCAGCAGGAACCAGACGATCTGCTGAACATGGGTGCCCGTGGTGATGTGAACAAGATAATCCTCACGCTCTGTGTCAAAGGGGTAGTCAGCCGCGAAGTCGTGGAGTGCGGCATACACTTCCTCGAAGTCCCAGGCGTTTCGCATCGCCATGGTGTGCAGGCGGACTTCTGTTTCTGGCGACACCTGAGCGATATCAGCCGCTACCTTCAACGCCAGATCCGTGTCAAAACCCGCCTCCCCGTGAATCAGCTCAAGGCGATCAATCACCAGGTCGGGCTGCTGGCAAAGTGAGACAGTCGGGCGCCATTTGTTCCAGCGCTGCTCACCCTTGCCAACGCGGTCGAGCTTCGAACCCAGAATTCCAATGGCGACTGTCTTCTTGATCTGCATTGCGGGATATCTCAAAAGATAGCATTCGATAATACAGTATAGTTTTTATGTCTTTGTATTGAATAGACTTCACTGGGCTGCAGGTCGTCATATCTCAATTAACCGTTAGATATCAATGAAATACAGAAAATACAGTTCACCGTTAGTGACTTTGGCATGCCGCTCGCTATAGACCTCCAAACAGAACATCACAGGAGCGAAAATAATGACCACTCAAACCTTCGAGCTGCTTGAGGTCGAAAACGGCAAGCCCATCAAAATGTGGACCCGAGGCGTCCCGGTTGAACCCGAGGCCAGGCAACAACTGATGAACACGGCGCAGATGCCGTTCGTGTTCAAGCACATGGCGGTCATGCCCGACGTTCATCTGGGAAAAGGCTCGACCATCGGGAGCGTGATTCCTACCAAAGGCGCGGTGATTCCCGCTGCCGTCGGGGTCGACCTCGGTTGCGGGATGTCGGCCGTGCGCACCTCGCTGCGCGCAGGCGATCTTCCCGACAGTCTGTTTGGCCTGCGTAGCGCAATCGAGAAGGCCGTGCCGCACGGACGCACCTCGGGGCGTAGCGGTCGGGATAAAGGCGCTTGGGAGACCGCCCCGGCGCTTGTTGATCAGGCATGGTCGGCCCTTGAGGGGCGTTTCAACCTCATCACCGACAAACACCCCAGCCTGGAAAAATCCAACATCCGTAAACACCTCGGAACGCTAGGCACAGGAAACCACTTCGTAGAAGTGTGCCTGGACGAGACCGACCACGTGTGGGTCATGCTGCACACCGGCTCCCGTGGCGTAGGGAACATGATCGGCACCTATTTCATCGAAAAGGCCCGTGAAGAGATGCGCAAGCACATGGTGAACTTGCCCGACCGGGATCTCGCCTACCTGCGAGAAGGAACGTCCAGCTTCGATGATTACGTCGAGGCCGTTGAGTGGGCCCAGGACTTCGCCAAACAGAACCGCGCGGTGATGATGGTGGCGGTGTTGGACGCCGTCCGATCGATTATCACCAAGCCGTTCGAGTCACGGCTGATCGCTGTCGACTGCCACCATAACTACGTGGAGCGGGGCACTTATTTTGGGGAGGACATTCTTCTCACCCGTAAAGGCGCCGTCTCCGCGCAGAAGGGGCAGATGGGGATCATTCCGGGGTCGATGGGCGCAAAGAGCTTCATCGTGCGCGGCCTGGGGAACGAGGAGGCGTTCTGCAGTTGTTCCCACGGTGCGGGCCGGGTGATGAGCCGCACCAAGGCGAAGGCGGTGTTTACGGTCGAGGACCAGGTGCGGGCGACCGCGCATGTGGAGTGTCGTAAGGATGCGGCTGTTATCGATGAGATTCCGATGGCTTACAAGGATATCGATGCAGTGATGGCTGCCCAACGCGACCTGGTCGAAGTGGTTCATACCTTGCGCCAAGTCGTATGCGTGAAGGGGTGAGGTGATGGACCAGGACCTGATTCTGATCGACGGCACCCAGGGAGGAGGGCAGGTGCTTCGTACGGCCCTCAGCCTCTCGATGATCACCGGGCGGGCGTTCCGGATGACGGGGATACGCGGCAAGCGTTCCCGTCCCGGATTGTTGCGCCAGCACCTCACCGCAGTGCGAGCGGCGACTGAGATTTGTGGCGCTGAAAGCCTTGGTGCGGAACTCAACTCGACAACTATTAAGTTCCATCCCGGAAGCATAAAGGCTGGTGAGTATTCATTCGCAATCGGAACGGCGGGCAGCACGATGTTGGTATTGCAGACGCTGTTGCCTGCACTTTTGCGTGCTGATGGGCCGAGCACCGTCCGGATCACTGGCGGGACGCATAACCCCGCGGCGCCGCCCTTCGAATTCATACAACACGCTTGGTTACCGCTGGTACGGCGTATGGGCGCGCAGGTGGAACTGACGCTGCTCAATCATGGCTTTGTCCCCGGCGGAGGGGGGCTGGTCGAAGCCACTGTTGAACCTTCAATCCTCAAGCCACTGGAGCTGGACGGTGGAATGGACCCCGTCACCATCGTGTCGGCCGGAGCGCTGGTTTCGGCCATTCCTGTCTCGATTGGGAACCGAGAAGTCGACCGGCTTTCAGCGAGGCTGAAGATCGGACGGCACGACCTCTTTGTCACCGACCTGGGTGACCAGGCAGGGCCCGGAAATGTTGTGTCGATCACAGCCATGAAAGCTGGCGTTACCGAAGTGTTCGCCAGTATTGGCCAAGAACGCGTTCGCGCGGAGCAGGTCGCTGACGTGGCGATAGACGAATTCACAGAATGGGCCCATTCGAACACGGCGGTGGGAAACCACCTGGCAGATCAATTGATGTTGCCGTTGGCCATCGCCGGCGCTGGCAAACTGACGACGGTACGCCTGAGCAATCATATTCGAACGAACGCCGTTGTTATCCAGCAGTTCCTCGATGTCGAGGTGCGCCTTGCTCAATCTTCTGATCAAGGGAGCGCTGTTGTTGAGCTTCATGCTCGTTAATTTCACGCATTGGAAAAAGCGGGTGGGGGAGCGCGACATGATGGCCTTTTGCTTTTAAATGGATCCCGCTAGAATTCGCACCCCTCTCTGTGAGCGGCATTAGTAAAAATTACGCAAGGAAGTCGATATGCAATTTGCAAAAGCCATGGGCCTCGTCTTGGCCTTGAGCCTCAGTGGATGTGCCAGTTTCACCAAAGATGAAGTCGCCCCGGAGAATCTGCCTTCGATGGCCAGCTACTCGAACAAACCGAACGTCTATGTCGACTTCGATTTCTATCAGGGCGAACCTGGCAATGCCAAAGCCACCGAGGTGCCGCAGGCTCGGGACATGCTCAAGCCTGATCTGAAGCGGACCTTCGACGAATCAGGGCTTTTCGGGCGCGTAGTCTTCGACGAATTCCAGAAGCAACCGGGCGACTACAGTCTTCGATTGAAGGTCTACAACCACGCACCAGGTGGTGGGCAAATGGTCCTGGCATTCATCAGCGGCTTCACGTTCACGATCATCCCTGCGCTGGCAACCGACCAGTACACGGTGAGCCTGGAAACGCTGGATGAGCAGGGTCAGCCGGTGGGCAAGACCAGCAACCACGATGCGGTCAATACGTGGTTGGGTATCTGGTTCCTGCCCCTGGCAGGTAATACGCCCAAAGCTGCCATCACCGACACCTTCAACCGGCAGGTCAATGCACTGTTGAAAAACTGGGTCGACAACAACCGCATGAAATACTCCGCTGTCGATACCCACATTCCACGGGGCTGACAGCCGACAGAAAAAGAGCCGCAACCGCGGCTCTTTTTTTTTGATCACTTCAACGCTTGAGTGAACTGTGGATCGCTGTACAAGCTCTTGAGCAAGTCCTGCACCATAGGGTTGTAGTTGTTCGCCGCAGCCGGAATGGCGATCGGACCGAAGAAACTGCTGTCCCAATCACGCTGCACGTCTTTAGTGGTTTCGTATAAAACCTGGTCACCTTTACGCAATGTGAAGCGCGCAGCCAGCTCGCCATGGCCGTTGCTCATGCCAGCGGTGAGCTGGCTCTTGACCAATTGAATCTGCAGTTGCCGGTCAGCACGAGGGTCCAGCAAACCAGCCTGACGGAGCTCATCGTTGATCGCTGCCTGGATGTGCAGTGGAACGCTGCCCACGGGCGAAGAAATCGGGTTCAGGCGAACCATCAAAGACCCTTGGCCAGAATCAGCATTCACCTGTGTTTCGCGCAGGTGTTGCATGGGCTCATTTTTCTTGAGCTGCTGAACGTTTTGAAAGTTGGGTTCATAGCGGGTCATGGTCACACCACAGCCTTGAAGCAGCAGCGCGCAGAGCGGTAGAGCCAGGTAGAGCTTCTTCACAGCAAATCCTTATGTGCTTTTTGAGAAGGGGTGATTATCGACGGATAGCCTTAAGCCATCAATGAGGGGCTGAGGTTTGTGGCGATACGTAAACATCTCGTTTAACATAATATACATTATGTGTACTTGTATATTGGGCCAGTCGACGTCCTTTGCAGGCTTTTTCCGCTGCGCCGCCGTTGTCGACCACGACGGTGAATAATGTTGTGCCTTTACCAGGCGCTCGCCGAGCGACTGGCTCATGCCTAATGAACGATTATGCTAAGGTCCCATCCGCTCGACTAACCCGGCTTGCAAGGAATGCGTCATGGAGTTCGTGGTTCATAGCTATTGTCTTAAAGGCGCACGCCAGGAGCTTTTGCTGCCTCCTGTCACCCTCACACCCATTTCATTGACCTTGACGGTCGCCGAGCTCATTCGCCTGACCGTTGCCGAACAGATCGCCGCGCTGTCAGCTCAACACGGGCTGGAACAAGCGTCGATGCGTAAAGCGCTCGACCGCCAATACCTGAGCGAGCGGGATATTCTTCTGCAAGCCAGTGAAGGCGCGATTGTCATGCCTCAGGCCACCGCGCCTCCAGTCCTGGATGTCAGCGTTGAGGTCGAGCGAGCTTTAAAGGGTTTTGAAACCCGTGCGTTCCGCGTTCTGCACAATGGCGTCATGCTGCAAAGACTCGACGAGTCAATCGAATTGAGTCTTCCTTCCACGCTCGCGTTTATCCGCCTGGTGCCGCTGGTTGGCGGTTGATCCTCGTCACTCAGTTCTCGGATATCCTCATGCAATCACGCCGTCCAGTACCCGAACAAACCGAACGTCTCGCAGCGCTGCGAGCATTCTGTGATAGAGCGTTGGATGACTATCCCGAGCTTAATCGATATGACGAATTCGAGCCCGATTTCTGGGACGGCATCGACTGCCTATGTATAGCGGCTGACTGGGTCAGGCAGCATCCCGAGGATGGGCCCAAGGCACTGGCTGATGGTTTTGTGTTCCCTACCGTGTGGGACGATCTGGAGGACCGCCGCGATCAACTGCGCTATGGCCTGCAATATCGACTCTGCGATGCGTGGATCACGGCCCGCCCAGATGCTTATGCACTGGAGCAGATCGGGGCGCGACTGCGGCATATGCTGCAATTTGCCTTCGAGGACAGTGATTATCCGCTGCCCACTGACGAAGATGGACCTGCCTACTACCGAAGAAGTCCGGACCAGGCCTGGGCTTTCCCAGATGTTCAGGCCTGCATCAATCGTCTGAGCAATTACCCGTCCACCCCGGCCTGGCAGACCCTCGCCGAATGGTTACTGGACGGCAGCTGGAACCGCGAGCAGCCCCCGTCCACGCCTTGTAGTGAACAAAGGAAAATCGCCGACGCGTATACCTACGGGCACAAGGAAATCAAGCGCATTGCGCGGGGCCTGATGGAAGCGGGCCGCCTCGATTACCCTCGCTTCGTCCGGGCAGCCAATACCTGGGGCCGCGCCATGATGTTCTACGCAGGCGACGCCGGACTGGGCAGCGATGATGTGGACCTGAATCAGTACGCGGATGAGGAGTTTGACGAGGACGATTCCAGCGACGAGGCCCCGGAAGACATGGATGTCGAGTCATTCCAAAGTGAGGAAATTCCTACTGAAGAATCTGCTGTCGCCTCCCCTGAACTGGCGAACTTCACCGTTCGTTATGTCGAGGAAGCCCTGGCTGGATTGCCCTATAACGCCGAGAGACTGGCTGACACCTTCCGTTCGGTCGAGGTTTATGAGACCCGCTGGTTACTGCAGGCCTTGGCGGTCATTGAGCGACTGGGCATGACGCCGGATAACTTCCTCGACGGCTTCGGCCATACGGCCGCGGTGCTCGAACGTTTTCTGTTGCGTCAGGCACTGCCCAAGGATCAATCGGCAGAACTGCTCCCAGCGCTGACCGGTTTTTCAAGAGATACCCTGCTGGCCGCCCTGCCCTATGCTGGACACGCCAGCCGGGTGATGCTCGACGCGCTCGGTTGGAGCGATTTGCGAGCCTTCCAGCGTGAGTACCTGAACATCGCCTTGGCGCCTCGCTCCGGCTGGGGCACCGACCTGCCCAATACGCTGGATGAAACAGTGGGTGTGGTGGACCGCTATCTGCTGGACAAGGCGCTGGCCGAGGCCAACCCGGACCACTTGCGTGAGTACCTCGCAGCACTCGATCCCTCGCCCTGGGCGTTTCCCGCGACGCGTGTGCTGCTCGACGCCTACCAAGGCATCGGCCGACCGGCCCTGGAAAAGAAGCTGGCCCGCCATGCACAGGCGGCTATGCGCATCTACGGCGTGCTGCCCGTCACGGATTCGGACGACGTACGCCAGCGCTATCTGAGGCTCAAGAAGCTGCACAACGAGGTGCGTAAATACGGCGCCGAACGACAAGCCAACTCCCACGCAGCGGTGCAGGCTGGACTGGAAAACCTGGCGCGTGTCGCCGGTTATCCCTCGGTGATCCGCCTGGAATGGGCCATGGAAGCGGAAATCGCCGAGTCCGCCCTGACGGCCGCTACCATCGATGGTTATGACGTCACGCTCGTCATCGACGGCTTGTCGCCCACGTTGCACATCAGCAAAGCCGCAAAGACGCTCAAGACCGCACCGCCTGCGGTTCGCAAACACGCAGACTTCATTGCCCTCAAAGCGCAGCAGACCCAGCTCAAGGAACAGATCGCCCGCTTCGGCCGCACCCTGGAAACGATGATGAGCAGCGGCGAAACCCTGGCCTTGGACGATCTGAAACAATTGTTGAAAATGCCTGCTGTTCGTCTGCTGCTGGAGCAACTGATTGTGCAGGTCGACGACACGGTGCTGGGCTGGCTTGATGCCGCGACGCTGACGGTGACTGATCTTGAAGGTCGCCAACACGTCGCTGAGAGGAATATGCGTATCGCTCACCCCTTTCATCTGTTCACGGCAGGGCAACTGTCAGCCTGGCAGAAAGACGTGGTGACCCATCGCCGCGTGCAGCCGTTCAAACAGGCCTTTCGCGAGCTGTACCTGCTCACACCTGCAGAGCGAGACACCGGCCTGTGGTCCAATCGCTTTGCCGGTCACCGCCTGAAAGCCCAAGTTGCCGCGCGGTTGCTGCAGGTCCGCAACTGGTCGACCTCCAGCGTCGAGGAGATCTATTACGAGAGCAAAGAGCACGGCATGTACGCCCTGTTCAACTTTTCGGATACCGGTCATTACCTCTCGGAAACGGAACACTTTACCTTCGACACCATTGCATTCCATCGCGCCCAGAAAGCTATCCCCCTTGAGCAAGTACCACCGCTGCTGTTCTCAGAAGTCATGCGTGACGCCGATCTGCTGGTCTCCGTAGCCCACGCAGCAGCCGACTACAGCACTAGCCACGAAACCGTGCAACGACGCGCGGAACTGATCGGCGAGTTGATCCAAGAGCTGGGCTTGCAAAACGTTGGGTGCGAAGGACATTTTCTGCATATTACCGGTCGGCGTGCGAACTACCGCATTCACCTGGGCAGCGCCGCCATCCATATCGAACCTGGCAACTACCTGTGCATCGTGCCCGCAGGTAGCAGTTTTGCCGAGTTCTACCTGCCGTTTGCCGATACAGACAAGAAAATGGCTGAGGTGCTAAGCAAGATGTTTCTGTTGCTGGACGACATGAACATCACCGACAGCCTGATACTGGAGCAGATACAACTCGGTTGAGTCGAGGAGAAATCCGAGTCCATACTCAGCCCGCAACGCTGAGTTGACCATCGGTATGGTCCATCCCTGTAAATCCACCGCGTCGCCTAGGCTTCGCGGATGGGCTCGGTACCTTCAGCTCCGAAGCCGATACGCTGCACAGCGCTCTCATCGCCTCACCAATCTGTCAGATCCTGTAATAAATCGCCGCGTATGAATTATTGGAAACCGTTGTAGGATTTCTTCCCCAACTATTTCCAGGTCTGTATGAACGCCCCCCAGGAACCTCCTAGTCGTCCTCCAAACAACCGCTTTCCCTCCGGCGTTCCTACGCCCTGCATACATGTGTTGCAGCCCCCTTCCCTCGCTTCGATCATCCGGAGGGGCGAATAACCCATGGAATGGATCGTTGACCCCACGGCCTGGCTCGGCCTGCTGACCTTGATCGTGCTGGAGCTGGTACTCGGCATCGATAACCTGGTATTCATCGCCATCCTGGCTGACAAACTGCCGCCCGAGCAGCGCGACCGTGCCCGTATCATCGGCCTCTCCCTGGCATTGCTGATGCGCCTTGGCCTCCTCGCCAGCATTTCCTGGATGGTAACGTTGACCAACCCGCTGTTCGAGGTGTTCGGCAAGACGTTCTCGGGCCGGGACTTGATCATGCTGTTTGGTGGTGTGTTCCTGTTGTTCAAGGCAACCATGGAGTTGCATGAGCGGCTCGAAGGCCACGTGGCGCAACGCTCCAGCAATGCCGCCTATGCGATGTTCTGGCCTATCGTTGCGCAGATTGTGGTGCTGGACGCGGTCTTTTCCCTGGATGCGGTGATCACGGCCGTGGGCATGGTGGAGCACCTGTCGGTCATGATGATCGCGGTGATGTTCTCGATCGGCTTGATGATGATCGCGAGCAAGCCACTGACAAAATTCGTCAATGGCCACCCTACCGTCATCATGCTGTGCCTGGGCTTCTTGATGATGATCGGCTTCAGCCTCACCGCTGAAGGCCTGGGTTTCCACATTCCAAAAGGCTACTTGTACGCCGCGATCGGCTTCTCGATCCTGATCGAGCTGTTCAACCAGTTGGCGCGCTCTCGTCGCAAGAAAAGCCTGCAAGGTCTACGGCCGATGCGCGAGCGTACCGCCCATGCGGTGTTGCGCCTGCTGGGCGGCCAAAAACTGGATGCCGATGAAGTCGGTGAGGAAATCGCCGACATGCTGGAAGGTGAGGAATCGGAGCAGGTTTTCCATCGGCGCGAACGGGTCATGATCAGTGGCGTGCTGCAGCTGGCCGAGCGGCCGATACGCAGTGTGATGACGCCTCGTGCGCAAATCGATCACCTTGACTTGGCAAATGCTGCGCAAGAGATCCGTGCGACGCTGATGCATTCTGCTTACTCGCGCTTGCCGTTGATCCGCGAAGGACGCGTGGATGAGCCGCTGGGCTTTGTCCATAAGAAAGAACTGCTCAAGGAAATACTGGCAGGCAATCAACCAAACCTGGAAGTCATGGCACGCAAAGCCATCAACCTGCTCGACAGCTTCACGATCCTCAATGCACTTGAGCAAATGCGTAAGGCGTCGACCCACATCGCGTTTGTGGTGAATGAGTTCGGTGACTTCGTCGGCCTTCTCACCATGACCGACATCCTGGAGTCCATTGCCGGTGAGCTGCCGGATGCCAGTGAAATCGAAGGACCGAACATTGTTCCCCAGCAAGAAGGTTTCCTTGTCAGCGGTGCCCTGAATCTCAGTCTCGTCCGCGAACACATCGGCTTTCAGGCAAAAGCGACGGAAGAGTATCAAACGCTTGCCGGCTTGGTGATGAGCCTGCTGGATCGCTTGCCGATTATTGGAGACACGCTCAGTTGCCAAGGATGGAACATGACCGTGATGGCGGTTGAGGAGCGACGGGTGACCCGGGTGCTGTTGCGTAAGGAGTAAGCGCGGGTGGCGGACTCCCGGCCTTGAAGGTACCTTCTCGATGACGTCTAACGATTTGAAAGGAGCCGTGACGGTGAGTGTCGATATCGACTGCGTAGTCGTGGGTGCGGGTGTCGTCGGGCTTGCCATCGCGCGGGAAATGGCCTTGGCAGGTCACGAAGTCCTGGTGATTGAAACTGGGGCGGCAATCGGTATTGGCATAAGCTCGCGTAATTCGGAGGTCATCCACGCGGGGATTTATTACCCTCCCGGGAGCTTGAAAGCCCGGCTGTGCGTCGAGGGCAGACAGGCACTTTACGAGTATTGCGATAGCCACGGTGTCAGTACGCGCAGACTTGGAAAGCTGATCGTCGCCAACACTGACGTGCAGGTAGATCAGCTTCGATTCTTGCTCAAGCGAGGGCATGAAAACGGTGTGGATGATCTATGTCTGCTTGATCGTAATCAGGCCATGGCGCTGGAGCCTGCGCTTGAATGCATCGCTGCGTTGTATTCACCTTCGACCGGCATCGTCGACTCCCATGCGCTGATGTTGGCGCTGCAAGGGGACGCCGAGGCGGCCGGCACCAGCATCGCGTTCCATGCCCCGTTCCTCGGTGCAAAGGTGACAGCGGACGGTTTTCTCCTTCATGTGGGTGGGGTAGCTCCCATGGAGCTTGCATGCCGCCGGCTAATCAATGCCGCGGGCCTTCATGCGCCGGCATTGGCACGGCGAATCGACGGATTGCCGGCTGATGCGGTGCCGCGTGACTATTTGTGCAAGGGCAGTTACTTCAACGTGTCCAGACGCGTGCCCTTCACCCATCTCATTTACCCGGCGCCGGAAGCCGACGGTCTCGGGGTGCATATGACCCTCGATCTGGGCGGACAAGCACGCTTTGGTCCAGATACCGAATGGGTCGAAACCGAGGACTACCAAGTCAATCCCGCTCGCGCAGACAGTTTTTATGCGGCCATTCGCACTTACTGGCCCGACTTGCCGGACGGTAGCCTGCAACCGGGCTACAGCGGGATTCGCCCGAAGATCTCGGCACCTGGCGAGCCAGCCCGCGATTTTATGATCAGCAGCCAGCGCGAGCACGACGTCCCGGGGCTGATCAATTTGTTTGGCATAGAGTCTCCCGGACTGACGTCATGCCTGGCCATTGCCAAGCACGTACGTGAGCTGATTGAACGGCGTCACGCTTAACCAGGCTTGCTCCACTCCCCCACCATCGCCTCATAAACCTCTTGGCAAGCGAACTCCGCCGAGACCTTCGCATCGGCAAAAACCTGATCGCCTGCTGACGTGAGGCAGGCGTAGCCTACACGCGCGTCCCGTGGGTCACTTTGGCGAGACACCAAGCCTATTTTTTCAAGCGGCAGCAGGGATTTGGTGACCGCCGATGCCGTCAACCCCATGCTGTCAGCCAGGTCCGCTCGCCGCAGTCGAGCATTGTGTGCATGTTTCAAGTGGTACAGGATCATGAAATCGCTGAAGCTCAGGCCGTGCACGGCAGAGAGCTTGGCATCCACTCGCCGTGCGGCTGAGGTGTAGGCGCGTGAGAAACGAACACAGCGGTCGAGTATCGAGCCATTCGCGGCAGGTGCGGTAGATTCGTTGTCAGACATTGCAGCATTGCTCCAATTCTTGTGGGGAAGGACGTTCAAATCGGGAATCCATGAAATCAAACATTGGCCCCGTTACCTCGAAAGCGTAGGTCTCGCCTTTTTCACTATTTCTTTGCATGACCCGCTCACGCCGCAGTTGGGGGGCAGCATCGATGAAATAGCTGGACACCTGATAGCCCGCTTGGCCGGCCAACAAACGAATGCGTGTGCGATCAGCTTCACTCATGAAGCCTTGATCAAGCACGACGTCGCGCCCTGCTCCCAGGACCTGTATAGCCGTCTTCCATATATGGGCTTCACAGCGTTGTACACGGGCCATGATCCACGCCAGGTTCATGGGCTTCGGCAGGTCCGGGCCATAAAGCTCGTTCATCCACTCATCGATGGAGAAGCGTACGCCAGTCACTTCGGCATTCAGTTGCCTGGCGAACGTCGACTTCCCTGCCCCCAAAGGGCCAAAAACCATATGGACTGATTGCATGACTTTCTACTTTCTAGATACTTGAATGATACAGTATCAAGAAATAAGAATGACGTGACCTATGGTCGACGAACGGCTGAAGTTACCCGAACATGAAATGAGGCAGCCGATATCCCCTCAGCCTACTTCCCTCCAGTCACATCCAGGAAGGTTCCCGTCACAAACGAAGCCTGCTCCCCCGCCAACCAGAGAATGGCCCGCGCGACCTCCTCCGGCTGGCCACCGCGCCCCATGGGAATCGTGTCCTTCACCCGATCGACTCTGCCCGGCTCTCCTCCGCTCGCATGCATCTCGGTATAGATATGCCCGGGTCGAACGCAATTGACCCGAATGCCCTCCCGCGCCACTTCCTTGGCATAACCGGTCGTGAACGTTTCGACCGCGCCCTTGGACGCTGCGTAGTCCACATATTCATTCGGGCTACCGAGACGGGCTGACGCCGAGGAGACATTGACGACGGCACCGCCACGCCCGCCATAACGATAGGCCATGCGCCGGGTAGCCTGCTGCGCGCAAAGCATCGGGCCCAAGGTGTTCACCGCGAATATTCGCTGCATGCGCTCGAAGCCAAGATCCTCCAAGCGAGACTGCTGGGCGAGTATCGAGGCGTTGTTGACCAGCACGTCGATTCGCCCGAAGTGCAGGTCAAGGGTGGCGAACAGTTCGGCGACCTGTGCTGGATCGGCATTATCGGCACGTACTGCCAAGGCACGGGCGCCCTTGGCCTCGACCTTCGCGGCCACCGCCAACGCCGACGCTTCATCGGCGATATAGGTCAGCACGACGTCGTAGCCTTGCTCAGCGGCCAGTATGGCCGTCGCCGCCCCGATCCCGCGCCCGCCTCCGGTGATCAGGATCACGGGCTTTTGCGAACGTTCATTCATGGTCAATCCTCACGACTGGATGAAAAAGCAACGTCAGCCGATGACCAGCGTACCGAGGGCAATGACGGCACAGGCCAGCAGCTTGCGCAAGGTCAATGCCTCGCCAAGAAAGGCGTACCCGATCAACGCGGCGAACATGACGCTGGTTTCTCGCAACGCAGACACCGCGCCCATCGGTGCATGAGCCATGGCGTAGATCACGACCCCGTAGGCCAATAACGAAACCAGCCCGCCAGCGACGGCCACAGCGAACCCTGGTCGCAGGGCAAAGAGGCTTTGAGTGTCTCGCAGCCCGATGTAAACCATGGGCATCATCACGCCCCACAACAGGCACATCCAGGCGGTGTAGGCCATCGGCGCCCCGGAGAGGCGAACACCGATGCCGTCGACAACGCTGTAGGCGGCGATGAAAAAACCGGTTCCCAATGCGTAGGGCAAGTTGGGCAACGTCCGCCGACGCCTGGTAAAGGCCAGCGATAGGATCCCAGTCGACACCAACGTAATCCCCAGCAGTCCACTCGGCGCTACCCGCGCACCGGCGAACAGCGAAGCGGCCAGGACAATCAGGATCGGAGAGACACCGCGGGCGATGGGATAGGTTTGGCCGAGATCCCCGGACTTGTAACTGCGCACCAGGAACAGGTTGTAGCCCACGTGCAATACCGCGGAGAGGCCGGCGTAAAACCAGCTTGCCCGGGCGGGCGGCGCCAGTAGCGCCGCCACGATGACGCTCGCCACGGCGATCGCCATGCACATGATGGTCATGGACCACAAACGGTCGGCGCCCCCGCGCAGCATGGCATTCCAACTGGCGTGCAGCAGCGCGGCGAACAAGACGAGGCAGATGATGTGTAAGGGCATGCATCATCCTAGACCGCTAAAGTAGCGCTATAGAAGCAAAGTCTCTTCATCCGGGCATGATGAAAAGCTCATGCATAAGCCTGCTGAGCGCCAACTGCCTGGGTCACCAGCCAACGACGAAAGCTGGCAATATGCGGTTGAGTCTCGATCCCTTTGGGACAGACAAAGTAATACGCCAAGGGCGATGCGACCGGCAGTTCGAAAAGCCTTTCAAGGCGGCCGTCATTGAGCTCGGCTTCGACATGCCCGCTGCGTGCCAGGGCGATACCTTGCCCCAACAGCGCCGCCTCGATGGTCATGTTGGTGTCGGCGTAGCGGATGCTTTCCTTCAAGGTTGTGACCTCGACACCCACCTGGGCAAACCACTGCTCCCATTTCGGCACCAGCGCTGCGCCATCGCGCGTCAGCAGTGGATAGCGCAGCAATTCGGCTGCCGTTTGAGGCGTACCAAAACGTGCGAGCAACGCTGGGCTGGCGACAGGAAAAATCTGCTCGCGGAACAGAAACTCTGAGAACAGCGAAGGGAAATGACCGTTGCCCAGGCGGATAGCAACGTCTGGGTCTGCCGTCGAGAAGTTAATGGGGTTGTCGGTACTGTCCAGGGTCAGCAGGATTTCCGGATGGGCTTGCGCCAGATCCGCAAGCCGGGGCAGCAACCACTTCAAGGCGAAGGAATAGGTTGTGCTGACGCTCAACCGCTGCCGCCCGTTTTGCTCGCGCAAATCGGCCAGGGTGGCCTCGAGCTTCATGAAGAACTCCCGCACGATAGGCGCAAGCGCTGCGCCTGCCGAGGTCAGGTGCAGCGCGTTACCGCGATGAAACAGCTGCAATCCCCAGAGCTGCTCCAGATGCTTGAGTTGGTGGCTCACTGCGCTCTGCGTGACATGCAACTCCTCTGCTGCCGAGGTGAACGTGGCGTGCCGAGTAGCGGCTTCAAAGGCTCGCAGGCTCGAAGAAGGCGGGAGGTTTCGCATGAGGGTCCTCTCTATGAGTAAACCTTCATGCTAGCGCCTTTGCATCGCGCGTTATAGCCAGCTGTTAGCCGGCCACTGAGTCAGGTGTCAGACGGTTGATCCTTCAGGCTTTCGGGACTGCCAGCGCAAAGACCATCCATGACCAGGTCCATCAATCTGGCGAGACGCGAGCGCCAATCGCTCTGGGAATCGATTTGCCAAATTCCTGCGGTGGCTAGGAAAAAGTCGTCGTGGGTAACCCCGCTACGAATCGTTCCGGCCTTTTCATTGGCCCTTAAAAGCGACTCGGCAGCGGCCTGGACGGGGGCGTATCCCGACTTCCCTGGGAACTCGTAAGTGGAGGCGGCTTGTCGTATCGCGGTCGCAAGCCCAGCCTTGGTCATTGCATATTCTGCGAGGCAGTCCATCCATTCCCGGAGGGCTTGCTTTGGGGGTTTTGTCGCGAGCAGCTCTTGCGCCAACGAGGCCACTTGCTGCATTTCGAATTGATAAACCTCGAATACCAGCTCCTCCCTATTGGCGAAATGGCGATAGAACGTGCCCTGCCCCACGCCGGCTTTCTTCGCAAGCGCGCTCAGCGGGACCGCAGGATCGAGTGTCAGCTCTGCCACAGCGACCTTCAGAATTCGTTCTCGATTTTTCTTGGCGTCAGAACGCATCGCCAATTCATCATTCTTGGGCAAAGTTTTTTCCTGCGCTGCATTGCAAAGCGGACAGTTGTCCGTTAGTTTTTTTGCAAGTGGACAGCTGTCCGCTTGCGTACCCTTACCGGAGTTTACTATGAACAGCACGGGCAACACGATCCTGGTTACCGGCAGCACCTCAGGCATAGGCCTTGGCTTGGCGCTCAGGCTGCACAAGGCGGGTAACACCGTCATCATCGCGGGGCGGCGCAAGGCTCTGCTCGACAAGATCGTGTCAGAACATCCAGGTATTGAATCGGTATTACTGGACGTCTCTGATCCGCAATCCATCCAGCGCATTTGCGAAGCGCTGGCGATCAGTCACCCGAAACTGAACGTTCTCATCAACAACGCCGGCATCATGCATTGGGAGGATCTGACCGCTGCGCAAGACCTGAGCATCGCCGAAGATATCGTGACAACGAACCTGCTCGGCACGATTCGCATGGTGTACGCCTTCATCCCCCAACTGATCAAGCAGCCCAGTGCGACAATCATCAACGTCAGTTCGGCTTTGGCATTTGTCCCACTGCCTGCAACGCCGACCTACAGCGCAACCAAAGCGGCCGTACATTCGTTCACTCAAAGTCTTCGCGTGCAACTGGAAGCCTCGCCCGTCGAGGTGATCGAGCTTGCACCGCCAGGTGTGCGCACCACGTTGCTTGGGCAGGAAAATGACGAACACGCCATGCCTTTGGATGAGTTCTTGAATGAAATCTTCGAGCTGTTCGAGATCTCTCCAACCCCACAAGAGCTTATCGTCGAGCGCGCAAAACCCTTGCGGTTTGCTGAGGCGAGCGGCTCGCACGATGAGATATTGAACATGCTTGCGGGCTACAAACCACCGACAGAGTGATATTGACCATGCCATCGCTGCAGTCCTGAAAGGGCCTGCAGCGAGGCCCCTATAGCTTGCGCAACTCGCCACCCTCCTGCTTCAGACGCTCCAGATACGCAGTGGCATCCAGCAATTGATAAGGAAAGTACAGCCCCGGCGGAGTCGGTGGCTGGCCGTGCAACCCGATCAAACGTTCAAGAGTCATCGCGACGCTGAGGCCAGTCAAGGGGGCCGCGCCTGCCGGATGGATGAGCGCATGACGTGTCTGCAGCGGCTCGCCCTGGCGGTCTTCGCCGACGAGTTCGATGATGATCTCGGTGGACATCGGCCTGCCCTGGCGGCGAGTTGAGCTTACTGCGGTGGCCAGGTTGAACTGGACATTCGGCGCGCCCGTCGCAGCCGCCAGGCCAACGACATCAATGGACGAGAAGCCGGTGGCCTCGATCTTCGTACCATCCACCGCGTGGAATCCTGCCTTGGAATCCTCTCCTTCGCGCCAGACGAACACACCGTCGCGCCGTGTCAGCGCGGCGGGCAGCATCTTGATCAAATGTTCAAAATCGGTGGCGACGGTCGGACCGCCAGTATCCTGCTCATCGACCAGGGCGTTGATACGGATGTCCTGGACTCGGCCGAAGGCGCGGGCAATGCTCAGCGTCGACACGGTCGTCGCGCCGACCATCCATTCGTAACCGAGGACAATCGGCGAAGCATCAGGCGTGTGCATGTACGTTGCGATTTCCGGCGCGATCTCGAAAACGCCGGAGGAGATGCTGAGGTGCGGCACGCCGCGCTTTTGCGCAAAACGTAATCCGGCAAGGGCGTGGTCCATGTAAAAGACCACGACGGCGCTGACCGGGTGATCGCCGAGACCGAGGTCGTCTGCGGCGGCGTCGATCACCGCCCCCTGTGCCCCGCCAATGTGCTCTGCGGCCCGCTGAGCCTTGGCAAGGTCGCGGCCACCAATCAGCAGGGGTACGTCGGGATGGGCGGCTCGTAGCGCCCGGGCGGTGTGATGGCCAATAGCGCCGGAACCGCCCATTAATAAGATAGGATCGAGTGACATGGTGTGTTCTCCTTGTCTCTGGTTTAAACCTACTTTCAGTAGGTAAGCTAACACACCATCACGCACTTAAACCTACCATTGGTAGGTTTTTATCGGCCAGGAACGAAAACGTGCAGAAAAACACTGAGCATAGCCCTCTCGGCGCCCCTCCCCGCCGGCTTGCGAAAGCCGAACGGCGTCGACAATTGCTGGATACCGCGCTATTGATCGTGCGTGAGGAAGATGCCGATCGGTTGACCTTGGGGCATTTGGCTGCTCGCGCTGGCGTGTCCAAACCGGTTGTCTACGATCATTTCGGCACTCGCTCGGGTCTGTTGATCGAGCTCTATAAGTGGATCGATACCGAGCGGGTCACCGCTTTTCGTGACGCCATGTCCAACACTGCGCGGAGCCTGGAGGAAACGGCCGTCGTCCTGGCGAGCGCCTACATTCATTGCGCGGCCGATAACACCGACGAATTCCATGCAGTGGGCGCAGCCCTGGCAGGCAGCGAGGAAAAGGCGGCGGTGTTCCAAGAGCTTCTGGACAACTGTGTGCAGATGTTCATGGCCGTGCTCGAGCCTCACACAACGTGGTCGACTGACGAACTTGAGCGATGCTGCATTGGCCTCATCGGCGCGGGAGAAGCCCTGTCCGGCGCGTTGGTGCGGGGGCGGCACGACGAGGACAAGGTCATCGGCACATTCGCTTCCCTGATTCGCAGCGTCGTAAAGCCGACGGTGGCGTAGCTTTAGGCGCTGCGGTAACGGCCCCGGGATGCTTACATGTGCGGACGACTGTTGCTATCAGATAGGCCCGGACTGTAACTGACGCCCTCCTCGTCGTTCGCTTACTGTCGAGGCTCTTCCCTCGGAGTGATCCCCATGCCGGACACCGCCAATCTCTACCTGTTCGTGGTTGCTGTCGTGCTTCTGCTGATCGTTCCGGGGCCCAACATGGCCTTTGTCACCAGCCATGCGTTGGCCCACGGCTGGCGTGCCGGTGTCGCTGCGGCCCTCGGCATTTCCTTTTCGGACATGCTGATGACGATGATGGTCAGCGCTGGCATTGGCGCGCTGGTGATGAGCTGGGCGCCGGCGTTCGACGTGCTACGTCTGGCCGGGGCCGGTTATTTGCTGTGGCTGGCCTGGCAAGCACTGAGAACGCCGGCCGCGACTCAGGACAGCCAACTGCAGGCAGCTTCGCTGTGGAAAATCTTCTGCCGAGGCGCCCTCAACAGCCTTTTGAATCCCAAGGCGCTGCTGTTCTTCATGGTGTTCCTGCCTCAGTTCGTTGACGTCAAGGCTGGCGGCGTGGGCCTGCAATTGATCTTCCTCGGAGCGTTGCTGGCACTGATTGCCCTCGTCTTCCATACGCTGCTGGGTGTTTGCGCCGCGCAGCTCAAGGCGAAACTGGGCAACGGTGGGATTTCAAGGCGCCTGGGCACGTATGGTTTTGCCGGGGTCATGGCAGCGCTCGCGGCACGCTTGTTGTTTCTTGATCGACCGCTTTGACCCGCGACGCCTCAGGGGCTGTCCTATGCTTACCTCATCCACTGCGGAGCTGGATCAATGTCGTCACCCGAAACCAAACTCCTCCAAAGTTGGCACCACAATGCCCAGGCCTGGATCGAAGCCATCCGCTGCGGTGCCATCGAAAGCCGTCGGACAGTCACTGACCAGGCCATGCTGCTGGCAGTGCAGAGCCGCCGGCCCGAACGCGTGCTGGATCTGGGCTGCGGCGAAGGTTGGTAGTTGCGGGCGCTGGCTGAACGGGGCATCGAAGCGGTGGGTGTGGATGGCGACGCGACGCTGGTCGAAGCGGCCCGGGCATCAGGCTCCTCGCCGGTGCATCTGGCAAGTTATGACGCACTGGTGGAGGCGACGGTGGACGTCGGCAGCGGCTACGACCTGATCTGCGCCAACTTCGCGCTGTTGCACCAGGACATCATCCCGTTGCTCGCCGCGAGGAACGCCCTGCTCAGCCCAGGCGGCGCGCTGGTGCTCCAGACGCTGCATCCCTGGACCGTGGCGGCGGGCAATTATCAGGACGGCTGGCGAGAAGAAACCTTCGATGGGTTCAAAGGCCAATGGCAGCCCATGCCGTGGTACTTGCGCACCTTGTCCAGTTGGCTCAATGCGTTGGAGATGGCGGGTTTCCGACTGGTGAGCCTGCGGGAGCCGCAGCACCCGCAAAGCCCGGTGCCGCAGTCGTTATTGCTGATGGCCGAGCAATCCCCCTCATGGCGTTAGCGACTCGACGGTAAAACAGCCCGAGCGATAAACCCTGTGCGCCTGCATGCCGCGCCTTTGCAGGGCTTTCCTGACGGTTCTGAGGAACATGCCGTGGGAGACGATGATTGTGATCTTCCCGGCCTCGCCGCCGATTTTGTAAAGCTCAGCGGCCACACCGAGCGCCCGCTGGTGTTCGGCTTTTCGGCTGGCGGCCCCCAGTGAAATCCCCAACAACCAAAGGATCCTGTGCAACGCGAACCAATGCCTCAAGCCCATCTTCAGGACGGGAATGTTGCTCAACCGCAGGTCAAACTCACGTAATCGAGCATCCTGTTGGATACACGCCACGTCGAACAACCGGCAAGCCGTCGCGTAGGCTCTGTTGACGGGCGAGGACATGACGTTGGCTTCGCTCGCCAGGAGCATTTGAGATACGTTTGGCTGGCCCAGGAAGGCTGCAATTTCAGCCTCATCGATGGATGAGGTCTGGTTGTATTCATCCAGCCGAAGCTTGGCCGAACGGGCATTGCAGGGTTTGTAATCGATCAACGGCGTGGCATGGCGTATCAGGTAAATCACGGCAACGGCTCCTTGTTTTCTCGGTAAATCCCTTTCGAAGCGCACCTGTATACAGGCTACGACGCCATTCAGCGAGTGCCATGCCGTTTTATCCAGGAGATACATCTGTGGCGAGGGAGCTTGCTCCCGCTGGGCTGCGCAGCAGCCCCAAACCCAAACCAATGCATCAGGAAAATACGGTTGGCAGGTTTTTACGACGGCTGCGCCGCCGAGCGGGAGCACGCTCCCTCGCCACAATGTACCGCAGGGCTTCTTACCAAAGCGCCACGGTGTAGCTAACGATCAACCGATTCTCATCCAGGTTATTGCCAAAATTGGAGCGCACCGTCGCGTTGCGCCATTTCAAGCCCAGCCCTTTCAACCTGCCGTCTTGCACCACATAGGCAATATCGGTGTTGCGCTCCCACTCCTTGCCTTCGCCCGGGGTGCTGCGCTGGACGTTGTCGCCAGTGATGTAGCGGGTCATGAAGGTCAACCCGGGTACGCCAATGGCGGCAAAGTTGTAGTCATAACGCGCTTGCCAGGAACGCTCGTCGATGTTGGCGAAATCGCCGATCTGCACGAAGTTGACCAGGTACGGATCGCTGCGGCCGATGTAGGGGAACGGATCGTCACCGCTCATGCGCTGGTAGCCCAGGCCCAACGCATGACCCGCCAGGCTGTAGGTGAACAAGGCGCCGAAAGCCTGGTTGTCGAGTTCGCGGAAACTGCCGTCTTCGGTACTGCGCGAATAACGCACGTCACTCTTGAATGACTGCCCTGCGCCCAGGTCCAGGGTGTGGACGAACCCGAGGTAGTTTTGCTGGTAGATGTCTTCCAACTGGCTATAGCGGTATTGCGCCGCGAGGTTCGGCAGGAACTGATAGTCCGCCCCGGCGAACTGAAACCTGTCGCTGCTGCCGCCCATGCGGTTGGCGGTCATGTCCTGGTAGTCGGTGGAGTCGACAAAGTTGATCTGGGTGAGTTGCCCGGCGGTCAGCTTCAAGCGATCGATTTCCTGCACGCTCAGCAAGCCGCCCTTGAACGTGCCCGGCAACAGGCGCGTGTCGTTGGAACTCACCGCCGGGTCCTTGATCTGCAACGTGCCCAGCTTCAAGGTGCTCTTGGACAGGCGCATCTTGGCGGTCAGGCCCAGTTCGCCATAACGGTCCTGGGAACCGCCCGACAGATCCGCCGGCAACAGATTGGTGCCCGCCGTGCCGCCGCCGGAATCCAGTTTGAAACCGGCCATGCCCAAGGCATCGAGGCCGAAACCCACGGTTCCGGCGGTGTATCCCGATTCCATTCGCAGCAGGAAACCCTGGGCCCATTCCTCGGCCTTGTCCCGTGCGCCGTCCTGGCGGAAGTCGCGGTTGAAGTAGAAGTTGCGAGCCTCCAGGTTGCCTTTGCTGTCGGCGATGAAATCGGCCTGGGCGTTCGGCACGCCGATCAGGCTCAGGCCGAGCAAGGTGCCCGCTGAGGTCCAGGTCCGTCGAGGGAATGTGGCGTGTTGCATGGCGCGCTCCTTTTATGGGCGCGAGCGACCCCTCCAGGGGCTCTGCGCACGCCTCGTTATTGTTGTCATGGGGATGCCGGCGCAGTGGGCTTGCGTCGTGGAGCGGATTCTTTGTGTCGAATCGGCGCAGCGTCAAACGGGAAAAAAGCCGGATCGGCCATAAGAAAATTTGATGCGCCCGATGGCTCGATCTGGAGTAACAATTGCAACCATAAGAACCACACGCACCCAGAGAGCCTCCATGAACCTCAAATTCCTCGAAACCTTCGTCTGGGTTGCCCGGCTGCAAAGCTTCAGCCTCACCGCCGAGAAGATGTTCAGCACCCAGGCGGCGATCTCGAGCCGGATCGCCTCGCTGGAAGAAGAGTTGGGCCTGCGCCTGTTCGTGCGGGATTCGCGCGGGGTCTCATTGACACCCGAAGGCCTCAAGGTGCTCGACTACGCCGAACAAATGCTCGACGTCCAGCGCGCATTGAAACAGTCCCTGGACACTAGCAGTCCGCAGCAAGGCCTGGTGCGCATCGGCGTGATGGATACGGTTATACACACTTGGCTCAGCCCGCTGATGTCGATGCTGATGCAAGCCTTCCCCGCCGTGGAAATCGAAATCACCGCCGATGCCGCGCGCAACCTCTGTGAGCAATTGCAGAAAGGCTACCTGGACATCGTGTTCCAGACCGATCTGGTCCGCCACGAAAGCGTGCGCAACCTGGAACTGGGCCACTACCCCATGCACTGGATCGCCGCGAGCCAATCGATCTATGCCCGGCCCTATGCGTCGCTGGTGGAGATGGCCGGCGAGCGCATCATCACCTTCGTCAAGCATTCGCGTCCGCACCAGGACGTGCTCAACCTGCTGTACGCCCACGGCGTGAGTGCGCCGCGGGTCAGTTGCGTCAATTCGGTCTCGGCCATGACCCGGCTGATTCGCGACGGCTTCGGCATCGGCGCCTTGCCGGCCGCGCTGGTGGCCAAGCCTCTGGCCAGTGGCGAATTGATCCAACTCGACCCCGGCACCGCCCTGCCCCAACTGGACGTCGTGGCGTCCTGGCGCGCTGGCGTCGGCCTGGAGTTGATCGAAAACATCGTCCAGATGAGCCGTCAGGTGGTCAGCCAGTACGCCGTCGATGTCGGGCCATTGCGCATGGTGGCGGCCCCCGGACTGAACAGCCAAGCGCCTCTCGAATAACTTTTAGTTGTCGCGGGGTACCAATATTCCTTGTTGGACGTCATCGCCACGCTGTTCCCAAAGTAGCGAACGACCACTTGGAGAACCCGTGATGACGTCCTTCGAACAATTACAACAATACTCACCCGTTGCCCTGCGCCAAAGCATCGCCGCCGGCCAATACCAAGGCCACACCAGCGGCCTGGGCCAAGGTCGCGTGCAAGCCAATATCGTGATTCTGCCCGGCGACTGGGCCAATGAATTCCTGCGCTATTGCACCCTCAACCGCCAGGCCTGCCCGGTGCTGGACGTGACCGAGCCAGGGGACCCGTTCTTTCGCAACCTGGGTGCCGCCATCGATATCCGTCATGAAGTGCCTCAATACCGGGTCTACCGCAACGGCGAGTTGAGCGAATCGCCCCTGGACATCGAACACTTGTGGCAGGACGACCTGGTGGCCTTCGCCCTCGGTTGTTCGTTCTCCTTCGAACAACCGTTGCTGGAGGCCGGCATCCGTTTGCGGCACATTGAACTGGGGCGCAATGTGGCGATGTTCCAGACCAACATCGACACGCGCCCCACCGCCCGACTGTCTGGCAAGATGGTGGTGACCATGCGGCCGATGAAGGCCGCCGCGGCCATCCAGGCGATCCAGATCACCGGACGCATGCCCAACGTTCACGGCGCTCCAGTGCATATCGGCGATCCGTCACTGATCGGCATTCAATCCCTGGACACGCCGGATTACGGCGACGCCGTGCCAGTGGAAGCCGACGAAATCCCGGTCTTCTGGGCCTGCGGCGTGACGCCTCAATCGGAGGTCCAGGCCTCGCGCCCACCGTTGTGCATCACCCACGCCCCGGGCTGCATGCTGGTGACGGACTTGTGGAACAGTGATTTGTAAGCCACGAATGACAATCTGAAGGGATACACGATGAACACGGCTCGGCAATCGATTCAACAGTACATCAATGCCAAGGACGGCAACCGCCCGCACCTGCTGGACCAGGCCTTTACGCCGACTGCTATTCTGGACATGGTCGTGCGCACCGGCTCCATCACGTTTCCTGGTCACGTTGAAGGCCGTACCGCCATTGGCGATGTGCTGGTCAGTCGCTTCGGCCAGGCCTTCGAAAACGTCTACACGTTCTGCCTGGCCGCCCCACCGCCAGTAGACGCCGAAGCGTTCCAGTGCAAATGGCTGGTGGCGATGTCGGACAAGAGCAGTGGCGAGGCGCGGGTCGGTTGTGGCCTGTATGACTGGCACTTCGATTCGCAGTCGCGACTGGCCGAGGGATTGACCATCACCATTGAACACATGAAGACCCTGCCGGGCGACCGATCTGCCGATGATCATGGCCTGGGCATCGAGGCTGGACTATCCGTGGTGCCGGCCGGAAGCGGCTGTCGATAACGTGCCGGATCTGCATGAGTTGCAAGAAGTGGTCTTGTATATGACTAATGCCGGGCAGTGAAGAATATGAAACCTGCCTAGCGACTGCGGGAGGAGACTTCCCTGTGGGGGGTGACTCCTCTCGCCACAGTTTCCATGCTTTCCATGACTGCGCCAAGGAACCGCCCCAAGTGAACATCAAGTTTCTCGAAACCTTCGTCTGGGTGGCCCGCCTGAAGAGCTTTCGCCTCACCGCGGAGAAGCTGTTCACCACCCAGGCGTCCATTTCCAGCCGGATCGCCGCCCTGGAGGACGAAATGGGTGTGCGGCTGTTCGTGCGCGATTCCAAAGGGGTGTCGCTGACCTCCGAAGGCCAGCGCGTGCTGGAATACGCCGAGCGCATCATGGATACCATGCAAAGCATGAGAGCCGCGATCAAGGATCCGCGCCAGGTGCGCGGCCGGATCCGCATCGGTGCGATGGATACGGTGATCCACACCTGGCTCAGCCCCTTGGTCACACGCCTGATGGAATGCTACCCGGCCCTGGAAATCGAACTGTCGGCCGACACCGCGAGCAACCTCTGCTCACAACTGGAAAAAGGCTACCAGGACATCATTTTCCAGACCGACATCCTGCGCCTGGACAGCGTGCGCAACGCAGTGCTGACCCGTTATCCGATGCACTGGGTGGTACGCACCGGCTCCGCCTACGACCGCGCCTATGGGTCGCTGGAAGATTTGTCCCAGGAACGCATCGTGACCTTCTCGCGCAACTCAAGGCCCCACCAGGACATCCTCAATCTGCTGCACTCGGCCAACATCGTCTCGCCACGCATCAACTGCGTGAACTCGGCATCGGCCATCACCCGCCTGGTTCGCGACGGCTTCGGCATTGGCGCCATGCCCGCGGCGCTGGTGGTCGGTGAACTGGCCCAAGGCACCTTGACGTTGGTGGATGGTGTGCCACTGCCCTCGGTCATGGACATCGTCGCCAGTTGGCGAACCGGTGCCGGCATGGAGCGAGTGGAAGACATCGTCAGCCTGACCCGGGAAGTGGTTGGCGAGTTCGTTGCGCAACTGCCCGCAGCGTACCGTTTGGCGGTGCAAGACTTCAGCGGGCTGTAAGTGAACTGCAATATCCCCGACTTATTCTGAGCCCAGCGCACTGCGGCGAACGCAGGTTGTGCAGGTCGCCCACTCGGAATGATCCAGGGAATCCGCCATGAAGATCAGTGTATTCGGAAGTGGTTACGTAGGGTTGGTACAAGCCGCCGTGTTGGCCGAAGTGGGCCATGACGTGGTGTGCATGGACATCGACGAGCGCAAGGTCGACAGCCTGCGGCAAGGCCAGGTGAGCATTTTCGAGCCCGGCCTGGCCGCGCTGGTGCGTGAAGGGCTGGAGGCCGGGCGCTTGCACTTCACCTGTGACGAACAACTTGCCGTGCAACACGGCCAGGTGTTGTTTATCGCGGTGGGCACACCCTCCCGGGACGATGGCAGCGCAGATCTGAGCCAGGTCCTGGCCGTTGGCGAGGCCGTCGCCCGCTACCGCGAGCAACCGCTCATTGTGGTGGAGAAATCCACCGTGCCGGTGGGCACTGGCGACGTTCTGCGAGCGCACATCGACAAATGCCTGCTCAAGGCCAGTCGCTTGCTGCAGTTCGATATCGTCTCCAACCCGGAATTTCTCAAGGAAGGCTCGGCGGTCGCCGATTGCCGTCGTCCGGACCGCATCGTGATCGGCTGCGAGCGCGATGAAGTGCGCGAAACCATGCGTGACCTGTACGCGCCGTTCAACCGCAACCACGACCGGATCCTGTTCATGGACCTGCGCAGCGCCGAACTGACCAAATACGCCGCCAACGGCATGCTGGCGACCAAGATCAGCTTCATCAACCAGATCGCCGAACTGGCCGAACACCTGGGGGCCGACATCGAGTCCGTACGCCTGGGCATCGGCGCCGACTCGCGCATCGGCTACCACTTCATCTACCCGGGATGCGGCTACGGCGGCTCGTGCTTTCCCAAGGACATGCGCGCCTTGATCCACACCGCCGAGCAGGCCCATTGTTCCAGCGACTTGCTGCAAGCGGTGGAAGCCATCAACGGGCGGCAGAAGCACAAACTGTTCGAACGGATCAACGCGTTCTACCAGGGCGACCTGCGCGGCAAGACGTTCGCGCTGTGGGGCCTGGCCTTCAAGCCCAACACCGCCGACATGCGCGATGCGCCGAGCCGCACCCTGCTGGAGTCGCTCTGGGCCGCGGGGGCCAGCGTCCGTGCATATGACCCGGAGGCGAAGCAGCAGACGCAACTGCTCTACCCCGACGAGACCCGACTCTTGTTGATGGGCACGGCGGAATCGGTGTTGCCGGGCGCCGACGCGCTGGTCATCTGCACCGAATGGCAGCCCTTCAAGGCGCCGGACTTCGACCTGCTCCGGCAGCGGCTCAAGGCCCCGGTGATTTTCGACGGTCGCAACCTGTTTGACCCGGACCGCATGGCCGACAAGGGCTTCACCTATTTCCCGATGGGCCGCGGGCAATCCCGCGGCCTGCCCATTGCCCAGCAGACCTGGTTCCCAGCCTCCAGAAGTGCTTGAGCGCGATCGTTACCTCAAAATTAATGCACTCAAGCAGCATTAATATGAATTTGTAAGCGAGGGTTGTGACCGGCACACTGTGCACCGTTCCTCCCCCAACTGTTGGAACACTTAAAGGGCTTTCTGGGATCTCCCCGTAAGCCCCTTTTTTTGTTCGTTTTTTGGATTTTCGCTTAATGCTTTCTCGCTGGATCCCCGCCGCTATCAATACCCGTCCCACCGAATGGAGCCGCGCCGCCATCGGCATGGCATTGGGGACCCTGTTCAGTGTCTGGCTATGTGGCCAGGTCTTTGGCCTGGAGGTGGCACAACACCTGATCGGCCCCCTCGGTGCTTCGGCCGTGCTGTTGTTTGCCGTGTCATCGGGTGCCCTCGCCCAGCCGTGGTCGATTGTCGGCGGTTACCTGTGTGCGTCGGTCGTGGCGCTGCTGGTGGCCCATGTCCTGGGGCGTACGCTGGGCAGCGCCTGCCTGGCGGCCGGCATGGCACTGGTGCTGATGTGCTGGCTGCGTTGCCTGCACCCGCCGGCCGGTGCCCTGGCGGCGACGTTGGTGCTGGCGGATCCATCTATCGTTGCCCTGGACTGGCAGGCGGTTGGCGCGGCCATGTTGGCCGGCTCCGGGTTGCTCATCTTTGCCCTGGCCTACAACAACCTGACGCGGGTGCGCTATCCCAAGCGCGCCAGCGAACCGGTGGCCGTCATACCGGCTGACCACCCTCCCGTCGACCGCCAGGCCATCACCGCCGAAGACCTGAAACTGGCCCTGGCGGAAATGGAGGCATTCTTCGACGTCACCCCGGAAGATCTGGAACAACTCATCCACGTCAGCGAGCGAAATGCCAAGCGCCGCAGCATCACGGAGGTCCTTTCAAGTCGCGGTTGAGCCTGTGGCTGCTATAAATATGCAGACAGGACCTGCACGTATCCCGGTTGTGCAAGGCAAATTTGCACTGGTACGATCCTGATCGGGTACGCGCGACACAATTCATAAAAAACAATAAAAGCAGGGAGTTAGCGATGACAGCTCAGGTTTCATCCCAAGCTGCGGAAACCATCGAAGCCGTGGCCCATGAGGTGCTGGTCGACGTTCGCAATCACGTTGGCCACTTGACCCTGAACCGCCCCGCCGGCCTCAATGCCCTGACCCTGGGCATGGTGCGCAGCTTGCAACAACAACTCGATACGTGGGCACTCGATCCACAGATCCGTGCCGTGGTACTGCGTGGCGCCGGTGACAAAGCGTTCTGCGCCGGCGGTGATATCCGCTCGCTCTACGACAGTCACAAACAAGGCGATACCCTGCATGAAGATTTCTTCGTCGAGGAATACGCCCTCGACCTGACGATCCACCACTACCGCAAACCAATCCTCGCCTTGATGGACGGCTTCGTGCTGGGCGGCGGCATGGGCCTGGTGCAAGGCGCCGACCTGCGGGTCGTGACCGAACGCAGTCGCCTGGGCATGCCAGAAGTCGCCATCGGTTATTTCCCCGACGTCGGCGGCAGTTATTTCCTGCCGCGCATTCCCGGTGAGCTGGGGATCTACCTGGGGGTCAGCGGCGTACAGATCCGCGCCGCCGACGCGTTGTACTGCGGGCTCGCCGACTGGTACCTCGACAGCCGCAAGCTCAAGCAACTGGACGCGCGTCTCGATCGGTTGGAATGGCACGACACGCCGCTCAAGGATCTGCAAAGCCTACTGGCCAAACTCGGCCAGCAACAGCTCCCTGCCCCGCCCCTGGCCGACTTGCGCCCAGCCATCGACCATTTCTTTGCCCTGCCCGACGTACCGAGCATGGTCGAGCAGTTGCGCCAAGTCACCGTCGCCAACAGCCATGAATGGGCGGTGAAGACCGCCGACCTGCTGGACAGCCGCTCGCCCCTGGCCATGGCCGTGACCCTGCAAATGCTGCGGCGCGGCCGGCATTTGAGCCTGGAAGACTGTTTTGCCCTGGAGCTGCACCTGGACCGGCAATGGTTCGAACGCGGAGACCTGATCGAAGGCGTGCGCGCCTTGCTGATCGACAAAGACAAGAACCCGCGCTGGAACCCGCCGACCCTGGAGGCGCTGGACGCCGACCATGTGGCGAGTTTCTTCGACGGCTTCGACGACCACGGGAACTGAGCCATGCACGACCTCGAACTGACCGAAGAACAAGTGATGATCCGCGAGATGGCCCGGGACTTCGCCCGTGGTGAAATCGCCCCCCATGCCCAGGCCTGGGAAAAAGCCGGCTGGATCGACGACGGCCTGGTGGCGAAGATGGGCGAACTGGGCCTGTTGGGGATGGTGGTGCCGGAAGAATGGGGCGGCACTTATGTCGACTACGTGGCCTATGCCCGGGCGGGGGAGGAAATCTCCGCGGGCGATGGTGCCACCGGGGCGCTGATGAGCATCCACATCTCGGTGGGTTGCGGGCCGGTGCTGAATTTCGGCACCGATGAACAGAAGCAGACGTGGCTGGCGGAGCTCGCCAGTGGCCAGGCCATAGGCTGCTTCTGCCTGACCGAGCCCCAGGCCGGTTCCGAAGCCCACAACCTGCGTACCCGGGCCGAACTGCGCGATGGCCAGTGGGTGATCAATGGCGCCAAGCAGTTCGTCAGCAACGGCAAGCGGGCGAAACTGGCGATTGTGTTTGCCGTGACCGACCCGGAGCTGGGCAAAAAAGGTATTTCGGCGTTCCTGGTGCCCACCGATACGCCGGGGTTCATCGCTGATCGCACCGACCACAAAATGGGCATCCGCGCCTCAGACACCTGTGCGGTTACCTTGAACAACTGCACCATCCCCGAGGCCAACCTGCTGGGCGCGCGTGGCAAGGGCTTGGCCATTGCCCTGTCCAACCTGGAAGGCGGTCGCATCGGCATCGCGGCGCAAGCCCTGGGCATCGCGCGCGCAGCGTTCGAAGCGGCGCTGGCCTACGCCCGCGATCGTGTCCAATTCGACAAGCCGATCATCGAACACCAGAGCATCGCCAACCTGCTGGCCGACATGCACACCCGCATCAACGCCACCCGACTGCTCATCCTCCACGCCGCCCGCCTGCGCAGCGCCGGCAAGCCGTGCCTGTCGGAAGCCTCCCAGGCCAAGCTGTTCGCCTCGGAAATGGCCGAAAAGGTCTGCTCCTCGGCCATACAGATTCATGGCGGGTACGGGTATCTCGAGGATTATCCGGTAGAACGCTACTACCGCGACGCGCGGATTACCCAGATCTACGAAGGGTCGAGCGAGATACAGCGAATGGTCATCGCCCGGGAACTGAAACACTACCTGGTGTAGCGGCAGGAAAAGCATCGCGAGCAAGCTCGCTCCCACAAGGTTCAGCGGCGTACACAAAGGCTGCGCACACCCCCGATCCACTGTGGGAGCGAGCCTGCTCGCGAAAGCGATGCATCTGTCACAACAATGCCGAATGTTCCGCCGCTATCGCGGGCAAGCCCAGCTCCCACAGGGTTCGGCGGCGTACGCAAATACTGCGCACACCCCCGATCCACTGTGGGAGCGAGCTTGCTCGCGATAGCGTCAACAGCAACGCCGCATTACTTGTCCTGAAACTCCGCCGCACGCTTGGCCACGAACGCCGCCATGCCTTCCTTCTGGTCCTGCGTCGCAAACGCCGCATGGAATACCCGGCGCTCGAAACGCACGCCTTCGGACAGGCTGACTTCAAAGGCGCGGTTGACGCTTTCCTTGACCATCATGCTAATGGGCACCGACTTGGAGGCGATCAACGCTGCAGTTTTCAGCGCATCGTCCAGCAGTTCGTCGGCCGGTACGATCCGCGCGACGATGCCGCAACGCTCGGCTTCCACCGCGTCGATGAAACGCCCGGTCAGGCACATTTCCATGGCCTTGGCCTTGCCTACCGCACGGGTCAGGCGCTGGGTGCCGCCCATGCCCGGCAGTACGCCGAGGTTGATTTCCGGCTGGCCGAACTTGGCATTGTCCCCGGCCAGAATGAAATCACACATCAACGCCAGCTCGCAGCCCCCGCCCAAGGCAAAACCGTTCACCGCGGCGATGATCGGCTTGCGGCGGTTGGCCACGCGGTCGCTGTCGCTGAACAGGTCGTCCAGGTAGATTTGCGGGTAGGTCAGGTCAGCCATTTCCTTGATGTCAGCCCCGGCGGCGAAGGCCTTTTTCGAGCCGGTCAGCACGATGCAGCCAATCTTCGGATCCGCCTCCAGGCTATCCAGGGCCTGGTTCAGCTCGCTGACGATCTGCGCATTCAAGGCGTTCAAGGCCTGGGGACGGTTGAGGGTGATCAGGCCGACGCGGTCCTTGATCTCCAATAAAATCGTTTCGTAGCTCATGCAGGACTCCTGTTCAAAGATTGCGCGAAATGACCATGCGCTGAATGTCGCTGGTGCCTTCATAGATCTGGCAGACCCGCACGTCGCGGTAGATACGCTCCAGCGGGAAATCATTGAGGTAACCGTAACCGCCCAGCGTCTGCAACGCCATGGAGCAGACCTTCTCGGCCATTTCCGAAGCGAACAGCTTGGCCATGGACGCTTCCACCAACGCTGGCTGGCCGTTGTCCCGCAGGGCGGCGGCGTAATGCACCATTTGCCGGGCCACCGCGATCTGGGTCGCCATGTCCGCCAAGCGGAACGCCACGGCCTGATGCTCGATGATCGGCTTGCCGAAACTGGAGCGTTCCCGCGCATAGTCCCGGGCCGCTTCGAACGCGGCGCGGGCCATGCCCACCGCTTGCGCCGCGATGCCCACCCGGCCGCCTTCCAGGTTGGCCAGGGCAATCTTGTAGCCCTCGCCCTCCTCACCCAGGCGATTGCCCACCGGCACCTTCACATCCTCGAACAGGATCTGGCAGGTGTCGGACGCGTGCTGGCCGAGTTTATCTTCCACCCGCGCCACGCTGTAGCCCGGCGAATCGGTCGGCACGATGAAGGCACTGATGCCCCGCTTGCCGGCGCTCGGATCGGTCACCGCGAACACGATCACCACCCCAGCGTTCTGCCCGGAGGTGATGAACTGCTTGCAACCGTTGAGCACGTAATGATCACCCTCCAGCCGCGCCCGAGTCTTGAGGCTGCTGGCGTCCGACCCGGCCTGGGGCTCGGTCAGAGCGAACGCGCCCAGCATCGCGCCGCTGGCCAGGGGCGTGAGGAATTTCGCCTTCTGCTCATCGGTGCCGAACTTGAGGATCGGCACGCAGCCCACCGAATTGTGCACGCTCATGATGGTCGAGCATGCGCCATCGCCGGCGGCGATTTCCTCCAGGGTCATGGCATAGGCCAGGTAACCAGTGTCACAACCGCCCCACTGCTCCGGCACCAGCATGCCGAAAAAGCCCAGTTCGGCCATTTCACCGATGGCTTCCCGGGGGAAACGGTGCTCACGGTCCCATTCGGCGGCGAACGGTTTCAGCCGCTCCTCGGCGAACTGCCGGGCCATGTCACGGATTTGGGTCTGTTCTTCAGTCGGGAGCATGGTGATTCCTTAATACAGGCATTCGACGGCCATCGCCGTGGCTTCGCCGCCGCCGCTGCAGATCGCCGCGACGCCGCGCTTCAAGCCTTTCTGGCGCAGGGCCGACAGCAGCGTCACCAGGATCCGTGCGCCAGACGCGCCAATCGGGTGGCCCAACGCACAGGCACCGCCGTGGACGTTGACCTTGTCATGGGCGATTTCCAGCTTGGCCATGGTCACCAGCCCCACCACGGCGAAGGCTTCGTTGACCTCAAACAGATCGACTTGATCCAGCGACCATCCGGTCTTTTGCATCAATTTCTTCACGGCGCCAATCGGCGCAGTGGGAAACAGGCTCGGGGTATCGGCGAACGCCGCGTGACCGTGGATCACCGCCAACGGCTTGAGGCCACGCTCGGCTGCCTGGCTTTGGCGCATCAGCACCAGGGCGGCGGCGCCATCGGAAATGGAACTGGCGTTGGCTGCCGTCACCGTGCCGGCCTCGCGGAACGCCGGCTTGAGCGAGGCGATCTTGTCGATCCGCGCTTTCGGCGGTTGTTCGTCGTGGCGAATGGTCACTTGTTCCTTGCCGACCATGACCTGCAACGGCACGATCTCGGCGTCGAAACTGCCGTCCTTGATCGCCTGCTGGGCGCGGGTGGTGGAGGCAATGGCGAAGGCATCCTGGGCCTCGCGACTCAAACCGTTGGCCTCGGCGCAATCTTCGGCGAAGGTCCCCATCAACCGACCTTTGTCGTAGGCGTCTTCCAGGCCGTCGAGGAACATGTGGTCAAGCACCCGGCCATGGCCCATGCGGTAACCACCGCGGGCACGGTCCAGCAGGTACGGCGCGTTGGACATGCTCTCCATGCCACCGGCCACCACCCCCTCGGCACTGCCGGCGATGAGCATGTCATGGGCCAGGATCGCCGCTTCCATGCCCGAACCGCACATCTTGTTGAGCGTGGTGCAGCGGGTCGACTTGTCGAGCCCGGCGCCCAGCGCGGCCTGACGCGCCGGGGCTTGGCCTTGGCCGGCGGCGAGCACACAACCGAACAGCACCTCTTCAACCGCGCCCGGCGCCACGCCGGCACGCTCCACGGCGGCCTTGATGGCGGCGGCACCCAGTTGTGGCGCGGTGAGGCTTTTCAGCTCGCCCTGGAAACCGCCCATGGGGGTGCGGACGGCACTGACAATAACAATAGGATCGCTGGACATCATGAATCCTCCTGACTTATTTGGCTGCCATACGCAAGGCGCCGTCGAGACGGATCACCTCGCCGTTGAGCATGCTGTTTTCAATGATATGCCTGACCAGCGCCGCGTACTCGGAAGGTTTGCCCAGGCGCGGTGGGAACGGCACGCCGGCGGCCAGGGAATCGCGCACTTCCGGGGTCATGCCGGCCATCATCGGGGTTTCGAAGATCCCCGGCGCGATGGTCATTACCCGAATACCGAAGCGCGCCAACTCACGAGCGGCCGGCAACGTCAGGCTGGCGATGGCGCCTTTGGAGGCCGCATAAGCCGCCTGACCGATCTGCCCGTCGAAGGCCGCCACCGAGGCCGTATTGATGATCACCCCGCGCTCGCCGTCCGCGTTGGCTTCGGTTTCGGCAATGGCCGCGGCGGCCAGGCGCAGCAGGTTGAAGCTACCGATCAGGTTGACATTGATCACTTGGCTGAAGCTGGCCAGTGCGGGGGGGCCGTTCTTGCCGAGGATCTTTTCGCCGCGCACGATACCGGCGCAATTCACCAAGCCATTCAGACCACCGAACGCATCGACCGTGGCCTTGACCGCCGCTTCAGCCGCCGCCTCGTTGCTGATATCGGCCACCACGCTCTGGCAACCCAGTTTTTGCGCCTGGGCGGCTACGGCGTCGGCGTTGAGGTCCACCAGCATCACCTGGGCGCCGGCCTTGCCCAGCATTTCACCGGGGGCCGCGCCGAGGCCGGAAGCACCGCCGCTGACGAGGAAAATCTTGTTGTCGATCTGCATCATGGTTTCCTTGGATTCAAGCTGAAACGTTCTGCGCCAAAGTCTCTTGAACCTTGGCGATTTCCTGGTTGCGCAAGATAAAGCGCTGCAACTTGCCGCTTGGGGTTTTCGGCAAGTCGCTGACAAATTCGATTTCACGGGGAGAGGCATGGGCCGCCAGGCGCTGGCGCACGTGCAGGCGCAGCTCCTCGGCCAGCTCCGGTGAGGCGCGGTATTGGGTGCTGAGCACCACGAAGGCCTTCACCAACTCGGTACGCTCCGGGTCCGGCTTGCCGATTACCGCCGCTTCCACGACGGCTGGGTGTTCGATCAGCGCGCTTTCCACATCGAACGGACCGACCCGGTAACCGGAGGTAGTGATCACGTCGTCGCTGCGGCCGACAAAGCTGATGCTGCCGTCCGGGTTCAGCTCCACGGTGTCGCCACTGAGGTAGTAATCGCCGACGAAGGCCTTGGTCGGTCCGCCTTCGTAACCGGCGAACCAGCACATGGGCGACTGGCTGCGGTCCACCGCGAGAATGCCCGGCTGGCCCACGCCCAGTTCGCGCTGGTTTTCATCCAGCACGACGATGCGATGGCCCGGCGAGGCGAAACCGGCCGCGCCCAGGTGAACGGGATGTTCCAGCCCATGGTGATTGCACAGCACCATGCCCAGTTCGGTCTGGCCGTAATGGTCATGGATCACCACGTTAAGGTTGTCGGCAAACCACCGGATCACCTCGGGGTTCAACGGCTCGCCGGCGCTGCTGACGATGCGCAGCTTGCCCTTGATCGAGCGGGCGAACTGCTCACCGCCGGCGATCAACAAGCGATAGGCCGTGGGCGAGCCGGTCAGGTTGGTGATGCCGTATTTGTTGATGATCCGGCAGGTGCTTTCGAGGGTGAACGGGCCATCGTAGAAGGTGATCGGATGCCCCATGGCCAGCGGTCCGGTCACGCCAAAATAGATGCCGTAGGCCCACCCCGGGTCGGCGACGTTCCAGAAAGCGTCTTCAGGACGCAGGTCCACCGCGTCACGGGTGTAACTCTGGAACGCCACGATGGCCTTGAGCGGCACCGACAGCGCCTTGGCAGGGCCCGTGGTGCCGGAGGTAAACATCAGCAGGAACGGGTCTTCACCGGTGAGCATCAGCGGTTCGCACTGGTTGGATTGGTTCGCCACATCGGCCCAGAAACTGTAGTCGCCACGCACGATGCCCTGGCCCTTTTCGCCGCCGACCGTCACGACGGTGGGGCAACCGGCGACTTCGTTGAGTTTGGGACGGTTGACGGCATCTGTGACGACAATGCGCGCCCCTGAGCTGCCAAGTCGGTGCTCGATGGCCTTGGGTCCGAACGCAGTGAACAGCGGTTGATACACCGCGCCGATACGCCAGGTGGCGAGGACCACGATCAGCAGTTCAGCGGTGCGCGGCAGCAGGCCGGCCACTTTGTCGCCCTTGCCGACGCCTTGGGCACGCAGGAAATTGGCGAACCGCGCGGCGTTGTCCTGCAGGTCGCGGTAAGTCCAGGTGGCCTCGCTGCCGTCACGGCCCTCCCAGAACAAGGCGATGCGCCCCGGCAGCGCATGCCGGTCGCAACACTCGACGCAGGCATTGAGCGCCTCGAGCGAGCCGTGCAATGCTGCGTTGACGGTGTGCAGGTAATCGAACTGCGACGTGGCGGACGAATAATCGCGCATGACCAGAATCCCTCTGTACTTTTTATTGGGTGGGGGAACCGTGAAGAGCGGGTAAATACTCGCGCCGAAGGGCGGTGGCGGCAATGGTCAAAGCCATCAAGTTGCTTGACTGGTTTGGCCATGGTTGGAGGGATGTGTTGCCTGTAATGGCCCTATCGCGAGCAAGCCCGCTCCCACAGGATCCGGCGCGACCCGGCAATAGGTCAGTCGCTCTCGTTGAGAATCAGGCTGCGATAATGCCCCGGGTTGGACCCGGACCATTTGCGAAACGCCTTGTAGAAGGAACTGGCATCGGCGAAACCCAGGCGCGAGGCAATTTCGACGAAGCTGATGGAGGGCTCGGCCAGCCAGGTGATCGCCAGGTCCTTGCGCACGCTGTCCTTGAGGCCTTGGTAAGTCTGGCCCTCTTCCGCCAGGCGTCGACGCAGGGTCGAGGCGGACACACACAACTGCTGGGCCAGGGCCTCGGTTTCCGGCCACTGGTCGGCGGGCAGTTGCCGCAGGTCGTGGCGGATGCGGCTGGCCAGGCTTTGCGGGTTGCGGTATTTGACCAGGATGTTGGCCGGGGCCTGGGCCAGGAAGCGCTTGAGCTCATCGGCGATGAGCCGGATAGGCAGGTCGAGGCATTCGGCGGCGAAAATCATCCGCGTGCGTGGCCGGTCAAAGCGCAGGTTCTGGCGAAACATCACGCGGTAGTCGTCGCAGAAATCCGGCGCCGGGCAGCGCAGTTCGACGGACAGAATGTGAATACGCCGCCCGGCCAGCCAACAGGCCACGCCATGGACGATCATCCAGTACGTGAAATACGTAAAGGCCCGGCGCGGCGCCTGGTCATCTTCCAGCAGCACGATCTCCGCCAGGCTTTGCTGGCGCACCCATTGGGCCGGCAGGTGTTCGAGCATCAGCGACAGAAAACCTAGCCCCGCCGTCAAACCCGTCGCCAGCGTGGGCTGGGCCATGGCGCACTGGCAGAGAAACGCCAGGCTGCCGGACTTGAGCTTGCGCGGGTCCATGCCGAAAAACTCGTCATCCAACCGCCGGGCCAGTAAACGCCAGAGCCGCGCATAGGCATGGGCCGGGACCCGCCCCTGGGGATCGTCGAGCAGCGCCGGGGCTATGACGACCTTGCTCAGGACCTCATCGGTAGCGGCTCCAGGGGCACAGCTTTGCAGCAGCGCCTCACGTACCAACTGGATGGAAATGGTGTCTTTTTCCGACATGGCGCGGATGTTCACAGGATCCGGTAGAGCAGCCGTTCGATCCGCACCCGGCTGACCCGCTTCAGGAACCTGGCCACGGCCTCGGGGTAGTCCGGCAGGGTTTCCAGGTCCAAGTAACGCTCTATCCGCAGGGTGTGGCGGTAGATCTGCTCGAGTTCGGCCTGGCGCGGCGCCAGCAGCTCGCCCTTGGGGTCGTCCAGCAACAGCGCGTTTTCCAGGTCCAGGCGAAAGGCCCGGGGGTTGAGGTTGTTGCCGGTCAGCAAGGTGTAGCGCTCGTCGACCCACATGCCCTTGAGGTGATAGGTGTTGTCCCCGTCGCGCCACAAGTGCAGGTTCAATTGACCGCTGTCGATCGCCCGCTGATGCCGCTTGGCGAAGCGGCGCAGGCTGATTTCGTAGAGGTAGGGCAGCGCCGCGATGATCTTGAACGGCTCGCTTGGCGGAATGTAGAAGTCGTTGGCGGTCTTGTCACCGACGATGATGTCGATCTTGACCCCGCGGGCCAGGGCGCGGTTGAGCTCCCGGGTCACGGCCAGGGGCAGGTTGAAATACGGGGTACAGATCGTCAGTTGCTGGCGGCTGCTGGCGATCAGTTCACCGATCACCCGGCTCAGGGGATTGTTCTTGCCCACGCCCAGCAATGGGCTCACTGACAGGCCGCTTTTGTCGAGGCTGCCGGCGCTGGTGTCATAGGTCGCGTACTTCAAGCGACTGCGCAGGTCACCGATGTCCTTGCGCAAACTGCGGGTGCTGGGCAGGTTCGGCAGGTCCAGGCGATGCACGGCCCGGGAAGTGACCAGGCCATGCTGCACCAAGTGGTGCATCGAATCGGCCAATGCCGTGTTCTGCAACAGGTGATAGCGGTCGTAGCGGTACTTGTCGAACTTGTGCAGGTAGACGTTGTTCAGGCTGGCGCCGCTGTACAGCACGCAGTCATCGATCACGAAACCTTTCAAATGCAGCACGCCGAACAGCTCGCGGGTCTGCACCGGCACGCCGTAGATCGGCACTTCGCTGGCATGGGTGCGGGTCTGCTCCTGGTACCACGCCGAGTTGCCCGGCTGCTTCTTGGCGCCGATCAGCCCGCGCTGGGCCCGCAGCCAGTCCACCACCACGACCACGTCCAGTTCCGGACGCGCCGCTTTGGCGGCATGCAGGGCATCGAGGATTTCCTGGCCGGCCTCGTCCTGTTGCAGGTACAGGGCGACGATGTAGATGCGCTGGGTGGCCTGGGCGATTTTCTCCAGCAGGCAACGGCGGAATTGAGCAGCGCCATCGAGGATGGTCACCGCGTCGGCGGTCAGTGCAAAGCTGCGCAGCTTGGGCAGCAGGGAGCGTTTGAAGAGCGACGGCATAGGGCTCGCAAAAGGTCGATTCCGAAGAACGGATGAGCTTACACCATGGATGGGTTCGGGTCTTCCTGTCGTCAAGAAAAAAAGACTTGACCAAGGAGAACGATCATTCTACTTTCAATCCATGAACGATATCACTGGTAATGAAACACGAGACATCATCCTCGATGTCGCCGAAAAGTTGATCTATAGAAGTGGCATCGCTGCCACCGGCATGGACCTTCTGGTGAAAACCGCCGGCGTCTCCAGGAAAAGTGTCTATCGCTACTTCGCCAACAAGGACGACCTGATCGTGGCCGCCCTCAAGCGACGGGACGAGCGCTGGATGCAATGGTTCAGCACCGAGGTGGACAAGGCGCCCACCCCCACCGCACGGCTGCTCAACCTGTTCACCGTGCTCAAGGGCTGGTTCGACAGCGACGGTTTTCGCGGCTGTGCCTTCATCAATACCAGCGGCGAAACCGGTGATCCGCAAGATCCGGTCCGCCAGGTGGCGAAGATGCACAAACAGAAGTTGCTCGACTACGTGACCCGGCTGTGTGTCGAACAAGGTGTCGAGCGCCCGGATACCCTGGCCCGCCAACTGCTGATCTTGCTCGATGGCGCGATTACCGTGGCGCTGGTCATGGGCGACCACAGCGCGGCTGATCACGCCCAGGACATGCTGGATAAGTTGTTACACGCCTGACCCGTTAAGCCCTGTGCAATTCATCACCTCACTGGAGATCCGCCATGCCTGCCTCTTCTGAAGTTCGTCCGCCGTTGCCGCCGTTCACCCGTGAATCAGCGCTCGAGAAAGTTCGCCTGGCCGAAGATGGCTGGAACGCTCGCGACCCACAAAAAGTATCCCTGGCCTACACACTGGATACTCAATGGCGCAACCGCGCCGAATTCGCCCATAACCGCGAAGAAGCCAAGGCATTCCTGACCCGCAAGTGGGCCAAGGAGTTGGATTATCGGCTGATCAAGGAGCTCTGGGCCTTCACCGATAACCGCATCGCCGTGCGCTACGCCTATGAATGGCACGACGACTCGGGCAACTGGTTCCGTTCCTACGGCAACGAAAACTGGGAGTTCAACGAGCAAGGCCTGATGTCCAACCGCTACGCTTGCATCAACGACATGCCGATCAAGGAAAGCGAGCGCAAGTTCCATTGGCCCCTGGGCCGCCGGCCGGATGATCATCCGGGGTTGTCTGAGTTGGGGTTGTAATTTGCTGGCATTTTCGCCAACTGAACCACCGCTATCGCGAGCAAGCTCGCTCCCACAGAGAATCCATGTCGAGCACAGCATTTTGTGTTCACGGAAATTCAAATGTGGGAGCGAGCTTGCTCGCGATGGCGGTGGAACATTCAACATCCCTGCAAGCTGACCCACCGCTATCGCGAGCAAGCTCGCCCCCACAGTGAAACTGTGGAGTGCACAGCAGCGCCAGACCAGTGGCCCCTCCAACAGGCTTGACCCACATGCCGCCAGGCATCACATTGCCTGGGTCGGCGATAAGCCCGCTGTTTCGTTGTGCAGCATTTTCTTGTGGAGCCCATGACCGCGTCGATCCCGATCCGTCCCCCCTGCCCGCCCGGCGTCTGCGATTGCGGGCGTGATGCGTTGCTGCAAGCGCCCGGCAGGGACCTGCGCATCCTTTGCCTGAACCGCCAGGAAGAAAAACGCCTGCTCGAACGCCTGGAGAACATCCAGAGCCTCGATGAACTCCAGCGCCTGCAACAACGCTTGTACGAGAACCTGGGTATCCGCTTGAGCGTCGAGCCCGGCTACAACGAAGTGCGGACCATGCGCGGCATCGCCATCGAATTCCAGGACCAGCCCGGCCTGTGCCGCAAGATCCGCCAGTCGATCCCTGCCGCCATCCGCCGCGGCCTGGAAAAACGCCCCGAGATCGCCTGGCGACTGCTGGATGCCCACGACCTGTTCCGCGATACCTGAAACCCGGGCAGCTCCCTCCCTGGAGCGGCACGTCGACTTAGAAATCCACCGTCGCGGACAGCAGGTAGGTGCGCGGGGTCGACAATGTCAGCCCAGGCTCACTGTCATCCGACGCACCGGCCGAACTCCAATAGCGCTTGTCGGCCACGTTTTCGATGTTGGCCCGCAGGGTGATGTTCTTCTCGTCGATCTTGAAGCCGTAGCGAGCGCCCACGTCGAAACGCGTCCAGGCATCGATTTCCTTGGTGTTGGACTGGTCCAGGTACTGCGCGCTGGAGTAGATGCCACGGCTGGTCAATGTCAGTCCCTGTACCGTCGGCACGTCCCATTCGGCACCGAGGTTGACGTTGTACTTGGGCGTGGCCGGTGCGCGGTTGCCATCGAAGGCGCCATTGGTGGTGTCGGTCAGTTCGCTGTCGATGAACATCACACCGCCGAGCAAGCGGGTGCCCTTGAGCGGTTCGCCGAACACGCTCAACTCCACGCCGGTGTTTTCGCGCTTGCCGTTGGGGCCGAAGACGCGAGTCGTGGCGTCGGTCGCGTAGGCCGGTTGCTTGATCCGGAATACCGCGGCGGTGACGGCGAACGGGCCGGCGTCGTACTTGGCGCCCACCTCGACCTGACGGCTGATGAACGGTGGGAAAATCTCATCCTCATTCACCGATGTCGACGGCGCGATCTTGCCCTGGCTCAGGCCTTCCATGTAGTTGGCATACAGCGACAGCTTGTCTGTCGCCTTGAACAGGATGCCGCCCGACGGCGAAACCTTCTCCTCATCGTAGGCGGTGTCGCCCTTGACGTTATTGGTCCAGTCGTCAACCTTCACCCGTTGCCAGCGAGCGCCGAGGGTCAGCAGCAAGCGGTCCTCGAACAGCCCCAGGGTGTCAGACAACGCCACGCCGCTGAAGCGGTTCTCGGTGTAGACCTTATCGTCCTGTCGCGTCGGGTTGCTCGGCGTTGGGGTCTGCACCGGGTCGTACAGGTTGCTGCGGCCGTTGCCGTAACGAGCGCCACCATTTTCGAAGTCCATGTAGAAATAGCTGGCCGCCAGGTTGACCTCATGGCTCACCGGACCGGTATGGAACCAGTTGCGCACCCCGGCCGTGGCCGTGCGGACATTTTCCTCCCGGGTGAAGTCACGGGGCTGGACGGTGAAGTCGCCCGCGTCATTGGTGACCGAAACGTTGTGCCGAAGGAAGTCGTGGTCACTTTTACGCGCGCCGACACCGCCATACAGCATCACGGAATCGCTGAGATCGAACTCAGCGTTCACGGTGCCGAAAGTGTCCTGGGTGCGCGCCTTGCTCCACCGCTGGGCGTAGTTGTCGCGCACATCGCTGGCGTGAGGAACCTGCGCGTTGGCGCCGACCTGCACACGTTCCTGGGGCGCGTCGGTGTTACGCTCGGTGTGGCCAATGTCGGTCGACAGTCGCAGGCGTTCCCCGAGAAAATCCAGGCCCAGCACCGCCATCTCGCGGTCCACGCTCTGGTGATCCCATTCGGTGTCGCCCTCCTGCTTCACGCCGTTGAAGCGGATACCAAACTTGTCCTCTTCACCAAAGCGCCGACCGACATCCACCGCCCCGCCCAACTGGTTATTGGAGGCGTAGCTGCCGGTGAAGGAGGTGATGGGCTTGTCGGTGGCGCGCTTGGGCACCACGTTGATCCCGCCCCCCCCGCTGCCCCGCGGCGAGACACCGTTGATGAGCTGGCTCGGACCCTTGAGGATATCGACGCGTTCGGCCATCTCCATATCGATGGTGTAAGTCGGCAGGATGCCGTAGAGGCCGTTGTAGGCGACATCGCTGTTGAACAGGCTGAACCCACGAATGGTGAACTGCTCGTAGCGTCCGCCCGCCGGGTTGGTGGCGCGGACCGAGGGGTCGCTGGCGATCAGGTCGCCCAGGGTTCGCGCCTGCTGGTTCTTGACCGTAGTGCTGGTGTAGGTGGTCATGCTGAACGGCGTTTCCATGAAATCCCGCGAGCCCAGCAAGCCTTGGGAACCGCGCCGTGCCACCTGGCCGCCGGCATACACCGGACTGTCCGTCGATGCCGTTGCGCCGAAAATAGAAGTGGGCGCCAACTGCAGGCTGCCGCCTTCCGGCGCTGGCATCAGGATGTACGCCTGCTCCCCCACCGGCTGCAATTGCAGGCCCGAGCCTCGCAACAGCCGGGCAAACCCCTCTTCCACACCAAACTCCCCCGAGAGCCCGGCGCTGTTGCGCCCGCTCACCAAGGCTGGGTCCACCGAGAGGTTGACCCCGGCCAGCCCGGCAAACCGGGTCAACGCCGCGCTGAGGCTGCCGGCCGGCACCTGGTAACTGCGCCGGGCGGCTTCTTCGGCGTGGCTCGATGAGATGAAAAAAGGGCTGGCACCCAGGCTCAGCATGAGGCTCAGGTTCAACAGCGGACGCCAGCCGGCAAAGGCCGGGCGCAAACGCAAAGGAACAACTGCGGACATTGGAAAGCGCTCTCGTTTTTGTTCAGTTGCCTTGAATGACAAGCGAGACAAAAAAAGGGGACAGGCCTTGTGGCGAGGGGATTTATCCCCGTTGGGCTGCGCAGCGGCCCCCAACCAGACCACTCGGTGTGCCAGTAAGATCGAGGTCGTTGCTTTTGGGGCTGCTACGCAGCCCAGCGGGGATAAATCCCCTCGCCACAGGGGTATCACTGCTGGTTTCTATTGCATACCGGCCTCAGGCCAGTTTTTTGCGAGGCGTCAACGTCACCCAGTAACGAGTACGCATGTGCACGTCCAACGGCAGGCTGGCGGCAAGCAGCGTGAGGATTCGATCAGTGTTGTCCAGGCGGAAGCTGCCAGTGATTCGCAGCGATTCCAGGGTTTCGTCCCAGCGCAAAACGCCAGGACGATAACGGTCCAGCTCCCGCAGGAAATGCCCCAGCGGCTGGTCCTGCGCAACCAGTACCCCGTCACGCCAACCCAGCTGGGCCACATCGAACGCCCGCACCGGCCCCGCGCCTGATGCCTGGAAGTTGACCTGCTGGCCCTCTTCCAAGCTCAGCGAAGGCCCGCGCAAGGGTTGCAGTTGCGCCGAGCCGCTGAGCACCGACACCCGGCAGTCTCCCTCACCCAAGTGCAGGCAGACTTCGCCACGATTGAGTGTGATGAGCCCATAGGGTGACTCGACGGACAGCGGCGTGCTCCCGGCGAGCTTGAGGGCCATCTCCCCGCGCACCAACACCAGGCGCCGAGCGTTGAGATCCAGGTCGACGGCGCTGTCGGTGTTCAGTTGCAGCGCACTGCCATCGACCAGCGTCCAGCGTCGTTGCTCCCCCGTGGCGGTGTGCAAGTCGGCGCGCCAGACCTCCAACGGCAGCTCTCGCCCCAACAGCCAGGCAGCCGGGACCAATGCAGCGACGCCCAATGCACGCTTGAGCACCGCGCGCCGGGCCAGCGCCGGACGGTCCAGGGTGGCCATGCCCAGGGAGGCTGGCACCCCGGCAAAGCGCTGGCGCAATCGCTGGGCCTTCTGCCAGGCCGCCTCGTGGTGAGCGCTGCTGTCGCGCCAGCGTTGCAGGGCCGCCGAGTCGAACGCGTCGCCGTCGAATTCCATCAGGGTCAACCAGCGGGCAGCCGCCCGTGCCGCTTCACGGGCCTCGGGTGATGGCGTCGACGACATCAGAAGTCCACCAACAGGCAATGCTCGTAGGCCTGGGCCATGTAGCGCTTCACGGTGCGCTCGGAGACTTGCAGGCGCTCGGCGATCTCGCGATAACCCAGGCCTTCGAGCTGACTCCATAAAAAAGCCCGCCGCACCAAGGGCGGCAGGCCATCGAGCAATTCGTCCAAGGCTTGCAGCGTTTCCAGCAGCAGCCAACGCTGTTCCGGCGACGGCGCGCAAGCTTCAGGCAGGTTCGCCAACGCGTCGAGGTACGCCTGCTCCAGATTGCGTCGGGTGTAGAAGTTGCTCAGCAGGCGCTTGCCGACAGTCAGCAGGTAAGCCCGGGGTTCTTGCAGGTCAGCCAATGGCTGGGCACTGGAAAGCACCCGCAGGAAGGTATCCTGGCGCAGGTCCGCCGCATCCCAGGCATTGCCCATGCGCCGTCGCAACCAGCCTTCCAGCCAACTCCCGTGGTCACGGTACAACGCATGGAGGGATTGCTCCGTCGGCGTAACTGCATCACACATGTCCAGAAGCCTGCGCAAGGTCTTAAATGAGACTGATTCTAATTAATGTTCGCGCATGAATCCAAGTTGTTTATGCAAAGTGTGTCTAAAAGGTGATTGACGGGGCTGCTACGCCTTCCTCACCACAGGAGGAAACTCAGAGACACTACATTGTGGGAGCGAGCTTGCTCGCGATAGCGGTGGGTCAGCTTGCTTCAATGCCGGTTGGTCTGCCGCCATCGCGAGCAAGCTCGCTTGTATGTTTAGACTTGAAGGGGTGGGCGGGACTAAAAGCTCGATTCCGACTCTAGCCAGT
>NZ_JABAEE010000035.1:0-64914 GCF_023701885.1 Pseudomonas sp. CG7
GTTCTGGGCGGGTTCGTCGACGGAGCGTTGTGGCAGCCGCCTGGAGAACCAGGTGTAGGTATCCCGGGTCTGGCTGAGTGAAAGGGCCTGGGGATTTTCGCTGACCCAGCGTGCGCCGGACCAGCCCAGGCCGATGGCTGCCAGGCAAGAGGCAATCGTGATCCAGGCGCGGCGTTGGAACAGCGAGTGGCCGTTGCGCAAGGGTGTTTCGACCCAATGGTAGGACGCCGCGGCAAGCGCCATGACGATCAGTGGGTAGGCCAACTGTACCGCCAGTTGCTCCAGGCCCGTGGTCCAGCGCAGGAACACCAGCACCGGCCAGTGCCACAGGTACAACGAGTAGGACAGTTTGCCAACATAGACGACGGGCGCCGATTGCAGCAGGCGCCGGGGCAGGAAGTGATCGTGGGTTTTCTGGACCAGGGCGGTGAGGATCAGCACAGTGCCGCAAACCGTCAGCAGCGCCCAAGGGAAGGGAAACTGGTTTTTATTGGCGAGGAACAGTCCGCCAGTGACCAGCGCGAAGCCCGCGAGCAGCACGACCCGGCTTGCGGCCGTTGAATGCAGCGTGAAACGCCCCGTAGCCATCAACTGGAAAAGCGTCGCGCCGGCGGCCAGTTCCCAGAACCGACTGGGTAACAGGTAGAACGCCTCGAGCGGATTTCCCCGGGTCTGCAGGGCGCTGAACGCCAGCGATGCCAGTGCCAGCAGGGGCAGCAAGGCCCAGGCGAGCCGGCTGTATTGCCGGTAGCGCAACCAGATGAAATAGAGGAATGGAAGGAGCAGGTAGAACTGCTCTTCCACCGCCAAGGTCCAGGTATGGGTATAGGGGTTGAGCAGGGTGGACGGGGCGAAGTAGGTGTCGGTGTTCCAGGCCAGCACAAAATTGCTCAGGCCGAAGAAGGCGGCCAGCCCGGTACGGTCATTCTGCTGGCTGAGCCAGGCTTGGGGCACGAACATCGCCGAAAGCAGGCTACAAACCAGAAGAACCAAGAGCAGCGCGGGCACGATACGCAGGAACCGGCGGCGATAAAAATCCATCAGGAAGGCGGGAAAGCTGCGGTGGGCATGAGCGGACAGCGACTGGCTGATCACGTAGCCGGAAATGACGAAAAAGATGTCGACGCCGGTAAATCCACCGGGCAGTACGTTCAGGAAGTCCGCGTGGAAAACGATCACGCTCAGGACCGCGACGGCGCGCAGGCCGTCGATGGCGGGGTTATTCGGCGTTGGATGGAGGTTGGACACAGGCTCCTCACACGCGTTATTCGATCAGGTCTAGCGCAAGGCAACGAATATAGGAGGCTTGGACGAGTGCTTGAACCCTGGAGTTGTTTCCGGATTGTTCCGGGCTTGCCGCCTGGCGGCTGGGCTGACCAGCAAGTCCATTTCATGACGAATGGCTTGGGTCGCCCAGACTGATCGGGCTAGAATGCCAGCCCCTAAAAATGATGGCGGCATCCGGCATGCGCATTCAGTTGAACGGCGACCCCCTTGAACTGCCCGACGGTGAAACCGTTGCGGCCCTGCTGACCCGTCTGGAACTCACCGGACGCCGCGTCGCGGTGGAACTCAATCTGGATATCGTCCCGCGCAGCCAGCATGCCGAAACCACGTTGAACGATGGCGACAGCGTCGAAGTGGTCCATGCCATCGGCGGCGGCTAGTCGCCTCGATTTCGCAGCCTTTCGCAAGAACCTCACCCCAACAGAGGATTTCCCATGAGCATCGTTCGTAGCGACAAGCCCTTCGTCCTGGCCGGTCGTACCTACCAGTCGCGCTTGCTGGTAGGCACCGGCAAATACCGCGACATGGAAGAAACCCGCCTGGCCATCGAGGCCTCGGGCGCCGAGATCGTGACCGTCGCCGTGCGCCGGACCACCATCGGCCAGAACCCGGGCGAACCGAACCTGCTGGATATCCTGCCGCCGGATCGCTACACCATCCTGCCGAACACCGCCGGCTGCTTCGACGCCATCGAGGCCGTGCGCACCTGCCGCCTGGCCCGTGAGCTGCTCGACGGCCACAACCTGGTGAAGCTGGAAGTGCTGGCGGACCAGAAGACCTTGTTCCCCAACGTGATCGAAACCCTCAAGGCCGCCGAGACCCTGGTCAAGGAAGGTTTCGACGTGATGGTCTACACCAGCGACGACCCGATCATCGCCCGTCAACTGGCGGAAATCGGCTGCATCGCGGTCATGCCACTGGCTGGCCTGATCGGCACTGGCCTGGGGATCTGCAACCCGTACAACCTGCAGATCATCCTGGAAGAAGCCAAGATCCCGGTGTTGGTGGATGCCGGTGTCGGTACCGCCTCCGACGCCACCATTGCCATGGAACTGGGTTGCGAAGCGGTGCTGATGAACTCGGCCATCGCCCACGCCCAGCAGCCGATCCTGATGGCCGAAGCCATGAAACACGCCATCGTCGCCGGTCGCCTGGCGTACCTGGCCGGGCGCATGCCGAAAAAACTTTACGCCAGCGCCTCCTCGCCGCTGGATGGTCTGATCAAGTAAGAGCCATTGATGACTGAATCGAACGACACGCCGGTCCTGCCGGAAGAAGGCGAAGAGCGCCAGCACCGCCGCATCAAGAGTTTCGTGATGCGCGCCGGGCGCATGACTGAAGGCCAGCAGCGTGGCCTGGAGCAAGGCGCGCCACTGTTTGTCCTGCCCCTGGCCGATGCGCCGGTGGATTTTGACCAGGTCTTCGGCCGCTCGGCCCCGCGCTCGCTGGAAATCGGCTTTGGCATGGGCCACTCGTTGTTGGAGATGGCCGCCGCTTCACCTGAGCAGGATTTCATTGGTGTGGAAGTCCACCGTCCAGGCGTCGGTGCGCTGCTCAATGGCGTGCTGACCCAAGGGTTGACCAACCTGCGGGTCTACGATTGCGACGCCATCGAAGTGCTCAACCGCTGCGTGGCCGATAACAGTCTCGATCGGCTGATGCTGTTCTTCCCGGATCCCTGGCACAAAAGCCGTCACCATAAGCGCCGGATCGTCCAGGCGTCGTTCGCTGAGCTGGTGCGTAGCAAGTTGAAGGTCGGCGGGGTGCTGCACATGGCCACCGACTGGGAGCCCTACGCCGAGTACATGCTGGAAGTGATGAACGTCGCCCCGGGTTATCGCAACCTGGCTGAAGACGGCAAGTGCGTGCCGCGTCCGGCCGAACGGCCGATCACCAAGTTCGAGCGCCGTGGCGAACGGCTTGGGCATGGGGTGTGGGATTTGAAGTTCGAGAAATTGGCGTAAACACCAAAAGACCCATGGTGAAATGGGATCCCCTGTGGGAGCGAGCTTGCTCGCGATGAGGGCATGACATTCAACATCAATGTTGACTGTTACACCGCCATCGCGAGCAAGCTCGCTCCCACAGTTGTTTTTGGTTGCGGCTGGATCAGCGGCGGGCAGCCACCACTCCGATCAACACCAGCACCACCAACAACACCGGCGCCAGGCTGTAGTTGTTGAACTGGCTCAAGCCCCTGACGATCCATGGTGTGGCATAGATCAGCGCCGCGCCGCTGCCGATCATGCACAGCAGGGCGATCAAGGGCACGCGCAAGGCGCCGGCGATGCTGCCCAGGCGCTGTTCGACCCAGCCCTTGATGTCGGCACCAAACAGCACCAGCAAACAGCCTACCAATGCCAGGGAGATTTCCGACAGGTTGCTGCGGCTCCAGCGGGACACGGTGGCCAGCAGGTCGAGTACCAGATCCATTCGATTTCCTTGTGTTGATCAGCTCAGAAATGTCTGCAGCAAGTCATTGAGAAACAGCTGTCCGCGCTCGGTGGCCGCCAGACGTGTCGGTTCGACCTGCAACAACCCGCTTTGTTCGGCCTCGCGCCGGCCTTCGGCCAGGCTTTCAAGTGGCAGCCCGGTGCGCTCCGGGTACAGCCGCGCTTCCACGCCTGCGGTCAGGCGCAGGGCGTTCATCAGGAACTCGAACGGCAGTTCTTCGTTGGCCAGGGTTTTCTCGCCGGCCTGGAAGCTTTTGGCCGGGTTGAGGTAGTCCTTGGGCAGGCGGGTCTTCCAGGTGCGCACGATGCGCCCGTCCGGATGGCTGAGCTTGCCGTGGGCGCCGGCACCGATGCCGATGAAGTCGCCGAAACTCCAGTAATTGAGGTTATGCCGCGCCGCCCGACCGGGCTGGGCGTAGGCCGAGACTTCGTATTGGGCGTAGCCGTGTTCGGCCAGCAAGGCCTGCCCGGCTTCCTGGATGTCCCACAGCGTGTCGTCTTCGGGCAAGGGCGGCGGCTGGTTCCAGAACACTGTGTTCGGCTCCAGCGTCAATTGGTACCAGGACAGGTGGGTCGGCTTCAAGGCGATGGCCTGGCGCAGGTCGCTCAAGGCGTCGTCGAGGGACTGGTCGGGCAGCCCATGCATCAGGTCCAGGGTGAAATTGTCGAACCCGGCCTGGCGGGCCATGCCGGCGGCGCGCACCGCCTCGTCACCGTTATGGATCCGGCCCAGGGCCTCGAGCTTGGCCTGCTGGAAGCTCTGGCTGCCAATGGAGAGACGATTGCTGCCCAGCGCCCGGTAAGCGACGAACTTTTCCTGCTCGAACGTGCCGGGATTGGCTTCCAGGGTGTTTTCAATGACCTGGGCGACCGGTATCCGCGCCTCGACACCCTTGAGCAACCGGCCTAGGGCCGGGGCACTGAACAGGCTCGGGGTGCCGCCACCGAATAAGATCGAGCTCAGCGGGCGACCGTAAACCGCGTGCAGGTCCTGGTCGAGGTCGGCCAGCAGGGCGTCGACATACTCTTCTTCCGGCAACTGCGGTCTGGCGGTGTGGGAGTTGAAGTCGCAATACGGGCATTTACGCACGCACCACGGGATGTGGACGTACAACGCCAGGGGCGGCAGCACCGGCAGCGGCGCCCGAGGCGTTTGGACACCGCCATGAATCAGCGGTGCGGGAGTGTCATCGATCATTGCAGGCCCAGGCGTTGACGCAGCAGGGCCATGGCGCGGGCGCGGTGGCTCAGTTGGTTTTTTTCCACCGGCCCCAGCTCGGCGCTGGAGCAATTGCGCTCCGGCACCCAGAACAACGGGTCGTAGCCAAAACCGTGCTCGCCGCTGGCCTCGGTGAGAATGCGCCCGTGCCACAGGCCCTCGCAGAGGATCGGCAACGGATCGTCGGCGTGGCGGACCAGGGCCAGCACACAGACGAACTGCGCGCCGCGCTCGGCTTCGGGCACGTCCTTGAGGGCGTCGAGCAGCTTGGCGTTGTTCGCCGCGTCACCTTTGCCGTCAGCGTAACGGGCCGAGTAAATGCCCGGCGCACCGCCGAGGAAATCCACGGCCAGCCCGGAATCGTCGGCCAGCGCCGGCAGACCGGAGATACGCGCGGCATTGCGGGCCTTGAGGATGGCGTTCTCGACGAACGACAGGCCAGTCTCCTCCGGTTCCACCTGGCTGAATTCGCCGATGGAGCGCAACTGCACCGACCCGCCGAGCATGGCCTGCAGTTCCTTGAGTTTGCCGGCGTTGTGGCTGGCCAGCACGAGTTGGGTAAGGTTGATCATTGGCCCGGGAACAGTTCCTGGTTGAAGTTGAGGGTGTTGATCTTGTCGCCGGTCTGCACCTTGATCTCGAAGATGCGGTTTTCCTGCTGGGGCACCGGATACTGGGCGATGTAGTAGATCGCGCCTTGCTCGATCACCTGCTTGAATTGCAGCTGGATGCTCTGGCTGGTGAGGTCTTTCACCGTGCCGCTGACTTGGGCCATCAAGGGCTTGCCATCCTTGATCACCGACACATTGATCACGCCCTGGTTCTTGCTGCGGATCAGCTCGGCGCCCTTGGCGATCTCGGGAGTCAAGAAGGTGGAGTTGAACGTGTTGTAGTGCACGGTGACGTCACCGAACACTTCCTTGCGCTCGGCCTTGATGGCGTCGGCGGCCATGGCGCCAACGCTCAGGCAAGCGGTGATCAAAAACAACGCTAGACGTTTCATGTCGTGCTCCTGGTGAGGCCGGGGCTCACACCGCGACCTGATGATCGGCCAGGCCTGGGCTGCTGACCCGATAGATGCCTATTTCCCCTAACAGATTAGGCCATAGCTTGCTGGCCCACCCGTGGCGGTGCTGCTGGTCCACGGCCAGGCGGTCGATGACCTTGGCTTCACGTTCGTGGCACAGCGCTTCGAAATCCTTGAAGGTGCAGAAGTGGATGTTCGGCGTGTTGTACCAGGTGTAGGGCAGGAAATCCGAGACCGGCATGCGGCCCTTGCTCGCCAGGTACCAGCGGCAGCGCCAGTGGCCGAAGTTGGGGAAGGTGATGATGCACTGGCGTCCGACCCGCAGCATTTCGTCGAGGATCTTGTCCGGGTAGTGCACCGCTTGCAGGGCCTGGGTCATGACCACGATGTCGAAGCTGTTGCTGGCGAAGTTGCCCAGGCCCTTGTCCAGGTCCTGCTCGATGACGTTGATGCCCTTGGCGACGCACTCGGCAATGTTGTCCGGGTCGTTTTCCAGGCCGTAGCCGGTGACTTGCTTGTTGTCCCGCAGCCAGGTCAGCAGTTCGCCATTGCCGCAGCCCAGGTCGAGCACGCGGCTGCCGGCGGGGATCCATTCCTGGATGATGTCCAGATCGGCTCTCATGGCGTCCTCACAGCGTTATACGGTTCATGTAGTTGCCGAACGCCTGCAGGTAGCGCGGGATCGGGATCAAAAAGGCGTCGTGGCCCTGGGGTGCGTCGATTTCCAGGTAGCAGACGTCCTTGCGCGCGGCCATCAGCGCGTCCACCAGCTCCCGCGAGCGCGCCGGGGAGAAGCGCCAGTCGGTGGTGAACGACATCACACAGAACTTGGCGGTGGCATTGGCGAAGGTTTTCGCCAGGTTATCGTCGAAGTTGGCCGCCGGATCGAAGTAGTCCAGCGCCTTGGTCATCAACAGGTAGGTGTTGGCGTCGAACCGCCCGGAGAACTCTTCGCCCTGGTAGCGCAGGTAGCTCTCGACCTGGAACTCGACGCTGTGGAAGTCGTAGTTGAGCTTCTCGCTCTTGAGACCACGGCCGAATTTCTCGCCCATGGAGTCGTCGGACAGGTAGGTGATGTGCCCGACCATGCGCGCCAGCATCAGCCCGCGCTTGGGGATCACACCGTGTTCCTGGAACGAACCGCCGTGGAATTCCGGGTCGGTGAGGATCGCCTGGCGCGCCACTTCGTTGAAGGCGATGTTCTGCGCCGACAGCTTGGGCGCCGAGGCGATTGCCAGGCAGTGGCGCACGCGGTCCGGATAGGTGATGGTCCATTGCAGGGCCTGCATGCCGCCCAGGCTGCCGCCGATCACTGCCGCCCACTGGCCGATGCCGAGGCGGTCGGCCAGGCGCGCCTGGCTGTGGACCCAATCTTCCACGGTCAGCACCGGGAAATCGGCGCCGAAGGGCGTGCCGGTGTCCGGGTTGAGGCGGCTGGGGCCGGTGGAGCCGTTGCAGCCGCCGAGGTTGTTCAGGCTGACCACGAAGAACCTGCTGGTGTCGATGGGCTTGCCCGGGCCAATGCAACTGTCCCACCAGCCGGGCTTGCGGTCGTCGATGCTGTGGTAGCCGGCGGCATGGTGATGCCCCGACAAGGCGTGGCAAATCAACACGGCATTGCTCGCCGTGGCGTTGAGGGTGCCGTAGGTTTCGTAGATCAGGTCATAGGCTGGCAACGAACGGCCGCAGGCCAGGGCCAGGGGCTCGCTGAAATGCGCCGTTTGCGGCGTCACCAGACCAACGGAATCGGGGGGAAAGGCAGCTGGCATCGACCCTGCTCGCGTTGAAATGAGGCGTAAGTCTAAAGACCGCTGGGGTTAGCGGCAAGCAAAGGCGCAACCGGGGAATCAACGGTGGCGAGGGGATTTATCTGTGGCGAGGGGATTTATCCCCGCTGGGCTGCGGAGCAGCCCCAAAGCCGACAATTCGGTCAGCCTGATACACCGCATGTTCAGGTTTCAGGGCCGCTTCGCGGCCCAGCGGGGCGGTGCGACGTTTCGCTAAATCCCCTCGCCACAGGTAATCCCCTAACCAAAGGTTGAATCCCTTGGCTTTAGGGAGCAGTGCAGGTCAGATCAGCAACCGCAGGATCTCCGGCATCATGGTCATCGCCGCCAGGTTATTGATCACCAGCATGTCGATCAGCTTGAGCACCATAAACGCCAGGATCGGCGAGATGTCCAGGCCCCCGAGGTTCGGCACGATGCGACGGAACGGTGCCAGGGCCGGTTCGCAGATCTGGTTCACCAGTTCGGCACCCGGGTTATGGCTGCCCGGCGCGACCCACGACAGGATCACGCTGATGATCATGGCGAAGAAGAAAATCTTCAGGAACAGCGCGGTCACGCCAATGATCGACCAGATCAGCAGTTGCAGCGGGTTGCCGGTGGTGCCGTAGGTCAGCAGCAAGGTCAGGGCCATCAGTGCCAATTGCACCAGGATCGCCAGGACCAGCGACGACATGTCCAGGCCGAACAGGCTCGGGATGATCCGGCGCAGCGGCTTGAGCAGCGGCTGGGTGGCCTTGACGATGAACTGGCACAGGGGGTTGTAGAAGTTGGCGCGCACCAGTTGCAGCACGAAGCGCAGCAGCACGATCAGCAGGTACAGGCTGCCGAGGGTTTGCAGCACGTAGACCGCTGCAGTGTTCAATCCAATCATGAATGGCTCCTTATTGGCCCAGTTGTTCGGCCATTTCGGCCGAGCGGTGCGCGGCGGCGCCGAGTGCTTTTTCCACCAGGGCTTCGAAGCCCCCGGCCTGGAACGATTTGATGGCCGCTTCGGTGGTGCCGGCCGGCGAAGTCACGCGGCGGCGCAGCTCGGCCGCATCGACGTCGCTGGAAACCGCCATGTGCGCGGCACCGAGGGCGGTCTGCAAGGTCAGCTGGGCGGCGGTTTCCCGGCTCAGGCCCAGCTTCTCGCCAGCGGCGGTCATGGCTTCGATCAGCAGGAAGAAGTACGCCGGGCCCGAGCCGGAGACGGCGGTGACGGCGTCCAATTGCTGTTCGGTGTCCAGCCACAGGGCCAGGCCCACCGCCGACAGCAGCGTTTCGGCCTGCTGGCGTTGCTCGGCGCTCACCTGTTCGGTGGCGAACAGGCCGCTGACACCCTGGCGCAGCAGCGCCGGGGTGTTGGGCATGCAACGTACGATCGGCTGCTCGCCGAGCCAGTTGTTCATGCTGGCGCAGGTGATACCCGCTGCAATCGACACCACCAGTTGATGGGGCTTGAGGCTTGTGCGCAGGGCTTCACAGACGGTTTTCATCGCTTGCGGCTTGACCGCCAGCACGATGACGTCCGCGCCGTCGATGGCCTGGGCGTTGTCGGCAAAGGTCTCGATGCCGTGCTCGGCGCTGACTCGGGTGCGGGTGTCTTCACCTGGATCGCTGGCGCGGATCAGAGAAGCGTCCAGACCCTTGGCCCGCAGGCCGCCGATCAGGCTGGCGGCCATGTTGCCGGCGCCGATGAAAGCAATACGCGTGTTGCTCATGACAGGTCCTTATAAAGAGATGAGTCGGCCATGGTTCAGGAGTGACCGTAGTCGCGGGCGCCAAACAGGGCAGTGCCGATGCGCACCCAGGTGGCGCCTTGGGCGATGGCCGACTCAAGGTCGTGGCTCATGCCCATGGAAAGTGTGTCCAGCGGCAGGGCCAGGCTGGCTTGCAGGCGTTGAACGGCTGCGAAGGCCGCATCCTGGGCGGTGCGGTCATCGGTGGGTTCGGGAATTGCCATCAGCCCACGCAGCTTCAGGCGCGGCAATGCGCTGATGGCACTCGCTAGGGCGGGCAGGTCCGCCGGGGTGCAGCCGGATTTGCTGGCTTCACCGCTGACATTGACCTGGATGCAGATGTTCAGCGGCGGCAATTCGGCCGGACGCTGCTCGGACAGGCGCTGTGCAATTTTCAAGCGATCCACGGAATGCACCCAATCGAAGTGTTCGGCGATAGCACGCGTCTTGTTCGATTGAATGGGGCCGATGAAGTGCCAGATCAAGGGCAGGTCGATCAATTCGACCTGTTTGCCCAAGGCCTCTTGCAGGTAGTTTTCGCCGAAGTCCCGCAGGCCGGCGGCATAGGCTTCACGCAGGGCCTGGGCGGGCTTGGTCTTGCTCACGGCCAGCAGTTGGACGCTGCCTTCGGCACGTTGGGCGGTCTGCTCCGCAGTGCGGATACGCGAACTAACCTGAGCAATGTTGTCTGCTATCGTGGACATAAAGGAGCGCCAGCGGTGAGGTTCGCGGCATTCTACTGGAATTGAGGAGCGCTATGGATATCACTGAACTGCTGGCCTTCAGCGCCAAACAGGGGGCGTCGGACCTGCACCTGTCCGCCGGGCTGCCGCCGATGATCCGCGTGGATGGTGACGTACGGCGGATCAACCTGCCGGCGCTGGACCACAAGCAGGTCCATGAATTGATCTACGACATCATGAACGACCGGCAGCGGGTGGATTACGAAAAGTTTCTGGAAACCGACTTTTCCTTCGACGTGCCGGGCGTCGCGCGGTTTCGGGTCAACGCCTTCAACCAGAATCGCGGCGCGGGGGCGGTGTTCCGGACCATTCCATCGAAAGTCCTGACCATGGAAGACCTGGGGATGGGCGATGTGTTTCGCAAAATCACCGAGGCGCCTCGCGGGCTGGTGCTGGTGACCGGGCCGACCGGCTCAGGCAAGTCCACTACCCTGGCGGCGATGATCGACCACCTCAACAGCCACAAGCACCATCACATCCTCACCATCGAAGACCCTATCGAATTCGTTCACGAACCGCGCAAATGCCTGATCAACCAGCGCGAGGTGCACCGCGACACCCAAGGCTTCTCCACGGCCCTGCGTTCAGCCTTGCGGGAGGACCCGGACGTGATCCTGGTGGGCGAGATGCGCGACCTGGAAACCATCCGCCTGGCGCTGACCGCCGCCGAAACCGGGCACCTGGTGTTCGGCACCCTGCACACCACGTCGGCGGCCAAGACCATCGACCGGGTGGTGGACGTGTTCCCCGGCGACGAGAAGTCCATGGTTCGCTCGATGTTGTCGGAGTCGTTGCAAGCGGTGATTTCCCAGACGCTGATCAAGAAGATCGGCGGCGGCCGGGTCGCGGCCCATGAAATCATGCTGGGGACCTCGGCCATTCGGAACCTGATCCGGGAAGACAAGGTGGCGCAGATGTACTCGTCCATCCAAACCGGCGGCTCGCTGGGGATGCAGACGCTGGACATGTGTTTGAAAGATTTGGTGAACAAGGGGCTGATCAGCCGCGAACATGCCCGGGAGCGGGCGCGTACGCCGGATAATTTCTAGGGTAGGAGGCAGTACCGCTTTTGTGGCGAGGGAGCTTGCTCCCGCTGGGTTGCGACCGTAGGAGCTATGTAGGAGCTGTCGAGTGAAACGAGGCTGCGATCTTTCCCCAGACACTTGAATCTCAAGCGAAAGATCAAAAGATCGCAGGCTTCGCCAGCTCCTACAGAGCCCAGCGGGAGCAAGCTCCCTCGCCACAAGGGCCATGCGAGCTCTTCAGCTCAGCGCTGAACCACGCGCATCGCGCCCGGTTCTTTCGGCAGCACTCGCTTGGCGACCACGTAATGGGTGTTCCAGTACGGCTTGTTCAGCGTGTCGATGGTCACCGACTTGCCACGGCGCGGGGCGTGGATGAAACGGTCGTTGCCCAGGTAGATGGCCACGTGGTTGACGCGGCGGCTCTTGAGCTTGAAGAAAATCAGGTCGCCGGGCTTGAGGTCCTTGCGCTCGACTTTCTCGCCATGACCGGCAGCCATGGCGTTGGAGGTGCGCGGCAGGTCGAACGTGGCGTCGTTGAACGCGTATTTCACCAAGCCACTGCAATCGAAACCTTTACTTGGGCTGCTGCCGCCCCAACGATAAGGTGTGCCGAGGACATTCACGGCGCGGCTCAGCACGTTGCTGGTCGTCTTGGTCGCCATGGGTGGCACCAGGCGACTGTGAGCGGTGCTCACGCGCTGGACGCCCTGCCTGTTCTTGCTCGAAGGCGCAGAAACATGGGATTTCGGGGTGTAGCCGTTGACGTTGGGAAGACGTTGCTCACGATTGGTGGCGTGGGCGGCCAGTGGCAATAATAGGCAAATGGTTAGCCATGTCTTGAAAAATGGACGCATTAGGCAGGGCTCATAAAGGTTAGCGCGCAACTTTATAACAGCTTTTTTTGCCATTCCGAGGCCGTTTGTCGATCCGAAACCCAGCGTAAACCCTGCACCACTGCGGCGATTTGACTTGATTGTCCGACAGAAGCCCGGTACCACGGGCGTTTCCTCGGTCCGAGTCGTTCAGGACCGCTTGTCGGCGAGACACAAAAAAGTCACAAAAAGTCAGAACAAATTTTTCTATCGAGGCAAAAGAGGCATTCATGAACAGCTATCAGCAGGACGCAATCCGCGATACCCACAGCAAAGTCATCGGGTATCTGCTGTGGATTTTCGGTTTTACCGGCGCTCACCGTTTCTATTACGGCAAGCCGGTCACGGGCACGATCTGGTTTTTCACCTTCGGCCTGCTGGGCATCGGTTGGTTGATCGACCTGTTCCTGATCCCGGCCATGGACCGCGAAGCGGACCTGCGTTTCACCCCCGGGCCCATCGAGTACAGCGTGGCTTGGATTCTGCTGACGTTCCTAGGGGTGCTGGGCGTACACCGGATGTATCAGGGCAAGTGGCTCAGCGGGATCCTCTACCTGCTCACCGGTGGGGTGTTTTTCCTTGGGGTGCTGTATGACTTCTGGACGCTGAACGATCAGGTGTCGATTCGGAATGCGCAGAAGCGTGGGGCTTTCCATTAAGACCGAGTCGCCTGCATCGCGAGCAAGCTCGCTCCCACATTGGATCGGAGGTGTTCACATATCCTGTGTTCACCGAAGATCCCCTGTGGGAGCGAGCTTGAACGCGATAGGAGCGGCGCGGTTTTTCAGGCCTGGTGAGTGATGCGCCCATCCATCAGCGTATAACGCACCACACCCGGCAGGCTGTGGCCGAGGAACGGGCAGTTGTCGCCCTTGGAACGCCAGGCTTCGCCGGCCACGGTGGAGGCGGCGGGGTCGAACAGCACCAGGTCCGCCGCGGCGCCCACCGCGAGTTTCCCCGCCGGCAGTTGCAGCGCCTGGGCCGGGCCGGCACTCAGGCGCGCCAGCAAGGTCGGCAAATCCAGCAACTCGTCTTCCACCAGCGTCAGGGCCAGCGGCAGCAGCAGTTCGACGCTGCTGATGCCCGGTTCGGTGGCGCCGAACGGAGCCAGCTTGGCATCGCGCTCGTGGGGTTGGTGATGGCTGGAGATGGCCGAGATCACCCCGGATTTCACCGCCTCGCGCAGGCCATCGCGGTCGGCGCGGGTGCGCAGCGGCGGCTGGACGTGGTACACGCTGTTGAAGTCGATCAGCGCTTCGTCGGTGAGGATCAACTGGTACAGCGCGACGTCGGCGGTCACCGGCAAGCCGCGGGCCTGGGCCTGAGCGATCAATGCGGCGCCGCGGGCACTGGTCAGTTGGCTGAAGTGGGCGCGCACGCCGCTTTGTTCCACCAACAGCAGGTCCCGAGCCAGGGCCACGGTCTCGGCGGTTTCCGGGATGCCCGGCAGGCCGAGGAAGCTGGCGGTCGGGCCTTCATGGGCGAGGCCACCTTCGGCCAGGTCGTGATCCTGGGAGTTGAAGATCACCGTCAGGCCGAAAGTCGCCGCGTATTCCAGGGCACGGCACAGGGTACGGGTGTTGCGGAAACTGTTCAGGCCATTGCCGAACGCCACGCACCCGGCGTCACGCAGGGCGATGAGCTCGGCCAGTTGCTCACCTTCCAGGCCTTTGCTCAGGGCCCCGATCGGGAAGACCTTGGTGTTGCCGGCTTCACGGGCGCGGTCGAGGATCAGTTCGGCCACGGCCGAGGTGTCCAGCACCGGTTTGGTCTGCGGCGGGCAGCACAGGCTGGTCACGCCACCGGCAGCGGCAGCGCGGGTTTCGCTGATGATGCTGCCTTTGCGGCTGTAGCCCGGTTCGCGCAGGGCAACGTTGAGGTCCACCAGGCCGGGCGCGGCCACCAGGCCTTGGGCGTCGAGGATTTCGGCGGCGACGAAACCTGTCGGCGCCGTGCCAAGGGCGACGATCTTGCAGGCATCGATATGAATGTCAGTCACTTGATCCAGGCCGCTGGCTGGATCGATCACGCGTGCGCCGAGAATGCTGAGCTTCACTGGGCGTTCTCCTGGTCGAATTGGCGCTGGGCCGTTTGTCCGCTCATGGCCATGGACAGCACGGCCATGCGGATGGCGATGCCGTAGGTCACCTGGTTGAGAATCACCGAGTGCGGCCCGTCGGCCACCGCCGACTCGATCTCCACGCCGCGGTTGATCGGCCCCGGGTGCATGACGATGGCGTCCGGCTTGGCCCCGGCCAGGCGCGCCGTGGTCAGGCCGAACAGGCGGTAGAACTCGCCTTCGCTGGGCAGCAGGCCGCCGGTCATGCGCTCGCGTTGCAGGCGCAGCATGATCACCACGTCCACATCCTTCAGGCCTTCGGTCATGTCGGTGTAGACCTTCACGCCGTATTGCTCGACGCCGATGGGCAGCAGGGTTTTCGGCGCGATCACGCGGATGTCCGGGCAACCGAGGGTCTTGAGGGCCAGCATGTTCGAGCGGGCCACCCGCGAGTGCAGGATGTCGCCGACGATCGCTACGGACAGGTTCTCGAAGCTGCCCTTGTGCCGACGGATGGTCAGCATGTCGAGCATGCCCTGGGTCGGGTGGGCGTGACGGCCGTCGCCGCCGTTGATGATCGCCACTTGCGGGCACACATGTTCGGCAATGAAGTGCGCCGCGCCGGAGTCGCCGTGGCGCACGACGAACATGTCGGCGGCCATGGCCTCGAGGTTGCGCAGGGTGTCGAGCAGGGTTTCGCCCTTGCTCGCCGAGGACGTGGACACGTTGAGGGTGATCACGTCCGCCGACAACCGCTGGGCCGCCAGTTCGAAGGTGGTGCGGGTGCGGGTGGAGTTTTCGAAGAACACGTTGCACACGGTCTTGCCGCGCAGCAACGGGACTTTTTTCACCGCCCGGGCGCCGACTTCGAGGAACGAGTCGGCGGTGTCGAGGATTTCCGTCAGCAGCTCGCGGCGCAGGCCGTCGAGGGACAGGAAGTGGCGCAGCTGGCCCTGATCGTTGAGCTGCAGCGGGCGCTTGGTTTCGAGAGGCGTCATCGCGATGGACTCTTACAAGGGCAGTTAAAGGGCAAGGTCTTGCAGTTCGAGTTGCAGCGGCGACGGCCCGGAGAGCTTGACCCGCTCGTGGGCGGCCAGCGTCAGCGTCGCGCCGACCACGTTCGGTCGGATCGGCAGCTCGGCGGCGTCCAGGTCCAGCAGGCACACCAACGTCACGCTGGCCGGGCGACCGTAGTCGAACAGTTCGTTCATGGCGGCGCGGATGGTCCGGCCGCTCATCAGCACGTCGTCGATCAGCACCAGGTGCTGGCCTTCGATCTCGAACGGCAGCGCCGAGGGGCGTACCTGCGGGTGCAGGCCGTTCTGGCTGAAGTCGTCACGGTAGAAGGACACATCGAGGGTGCCCAGCGGCGACTGGCTGCCCAGTGCTTGGAGCAAGGCCTGGGCGACCCAGACGCCACCGGTGCGAATGCCGATGTAGCGCGGTTCGCTGATGCCGCGTTGTTCCAGGTGTGCCGTGAGACGAATCGCCATCTGGCTGATCAGTTCGGCAGGATTGGGCAGGCTCATGCTGGCTCCTTCAGTTTCCGGGTCGGTGTTCGTGACTCGGTTTATCGCTAAAAGAAAGCGCCTTGGCGGCGCTTTCAAAAAATCAGGTTTCGAACAGGGCGGCGTTGGCGTCGAGCCCGCCTTGCAGCAGCAGGGCGGCGGCGATGGCGTCCACCGGGTTGTCGCGCTAACTGCCTTTCTGTCCGCCGCGCACCAGGCGCTCGCCCTTGGCCTCGAAGGTGGTCAGGCGCTCGTCATGGGTATAGAAGGGCAGGTTGTAGCGGCCGTTGAGCCGGCGGGCGAATTTTTCGGCCCGCAGGCACATGTCGCTGGGCGTGCCGTCCATGTTCAGGGGCAGGCCGACCACCACGGCATCGGGTTTCCACTCCTTGATCAGCGCTTCGACCTGGTTCCAGTCCGGCACGCCATTCTGCGCCTTCAAGGTGCACAACTCGCGGGCCTGGCCGGTAATGACCTGGCCGACCGCTACGCCGATCTGTTTGGTGCCGTAATCGAAGCCCAGCAGCAAGCGCAGGGCCATCAGGCGTGTCCTGCCTGGCTGGTGAGCAGGCTGAGGTTGACCCCCAACCGGCTGGCCGCCGCTTCCAGACGCAGTTCGCTGCTGGTGTTGAACAGGATGTCGGCGTCGAACGGGCAGGTCAGCCAGGCGTTATCCGCCAGTTCGGCTTCCAGTTGCCCGGGTTCCCAGCCGGCATAGCCGAGGGCGATCAGGCTTTTCGCCGGGCCGACGCCATCGGCGATGGCGAACAGCACGTCCTGGGAGGTGGACAGCGATAAACCGTCCAGGTCCACCGTCGCCTGGAATTTGGGGCCCGACGGATGGAGCACGAAACCGCGATCGGTCTGCACCGGGCCGCCGATAAAAATCGGCACGTGCTGGCACAAGAGTGGCGGTTCCACCTCGGGCCGCAACTGCTCGAGAATGTCCGCCAGGTTCAGCTCTTGCGGCCGATTGACCACCAGCCCCATGGCCCCATTGGCCGTGTGCTCGACGATATAGGTCAAGGTGTGGGCAAAGTTCGGATCGGCCATGTGCGGCATGGCAATCAGGAAGTGATGCTTGAGGTAGGTGGGGCTGACGTTTTTCATAGGCGCTAGTGTGGCGGCGCAGGGGCGAACTGACAAGCTGGGGATGTGCAGGAAATGCCTGAGAATGACCCAGATCTCCCCTGTGGGAATGAGTACAAATGGCCCGTTCACCAACGAAACCCTGTGGGAGCGAGCTTGCTCGCGATGGCGGACTGTCGGCCGACATCTATGTTGAATGATCCATGGCTATCGCGAGCAAGCTCGCTCCCACAAGGGATCTGCGGCGGGTTCAGGCATCGATCAGGCTCAGTTACTGGAAAGCCGGTCGCCCCGGGCGAACTTCCAGGTGCGGATGATTTCCAGCCGGTCGATGTCCGACAGGTCCCCGGTAAACGGTGCGAACGGTGCGGCCAGGCGCACGATCCGCTGGGCTGCCTGGTCCAGCAGCGGTTGGCCGGAGGATTCGAGCACCAGCACTTCATACAGCGAGCCGTCGCGGTTGATCGAGACCATGAGCCGCAGGTTGCCGTAGATCTGTTTGCGCCGGGCCTCGTCGGGGTAGTTGAGGTTGCCGATGCGCTCGACCTTCTTGCGCCACTCGTCCTTGTACCAGGCCCCCTTGTCGCGCATGGTCGAGGCGGCGCTCAGGCGGTGGATGCGCGGGCGCTTGGCGTAGAGCTGTTGCTCCTGGGCCAGTTCGGCTTCCAGGCTGGCGATGTCGCTGGACAGTTGGGAGCTGTCGAAGGTGGGCACCGGGGCCTGGGGCTTGGGATCGGGCTTGACCTCTTCCTTGACCGGGGCTTTTTTCGGCTTCGGCGCCACGGTGGTCACGGCTGCCTTGGGCGCCGTTTCCCGTACTTCGGGCTTGGCCGCCGGTGGCGGGGTGACTTTCTGTACCGTGCTGTCCTGGAACGGCGCGATTTCGGTGGTCTTGGGGGTCGCCTTTTTTTCCAGGGTGCCGCTGCCTTGCTGGTTTTCCTGGGCAAGGAAATCGGCCTTCTCGGGCTTGGCCTCGCTCTTGAAGGTGGCCAGAGTAATTTCCAGGGTCTGGCTGATCTGCTTGGGCTCGACCGTGGCAAACCCGACGCCCAGCAGCAGCGCCAGGTGGATCAACGCCGCCAGGAACAGGGTAAAACCGAGGCGATCAGCCGGGCGCACGCCACGATGGGCGAGCTCTTGGGGCAGATCGGACGGGAGTGTCATGACAAGGAAACCAACATCGCGTTTTTTTCAGGCCGGGCATGATAACGCAATGTGGGTTTCCTTCAGCAGATCTGGATCAACGAGCCTTGAGCTTCTGATCGATGGCATCCATCAACATGCCGCCGATGTCCGTTCCAAAGGCGTTGTCGATCTCGCGAATGCAGGTCGGGCTGGTGACGTTGATTTCCGTCAGGTGCTCGCCGATCACGTCCAGGCCCACGAACAGCAGGCCTTTTTCACGCAGGGTCGGGCCGACCTGGGCGGCGATCCAGCGGTCCTTCTCGGTCAGCGGTCGCGCCTCGCCACGGCCACCGGCCGCCAGGTTGCCGCGGGTTTCGCCGGCTGCCGGACTGCGCGCCAGGCAATAGTCCACCGGTTCGCCGTCAAGCATCAGGATGCGCTTGTCGCCATCGACGATGGCCGGCAGGTAGCCCTGGATCATGATCTGTTGCTGGCCGTGCAAGGTCAGGGTTTCCAGGATCACCGACAGGTTCGGGTGGCCGGCGGTGTGCCGGAAGATCGAGGAACCGCCCATGCCGTCCAGGGGCTTGAGGATCACGTCGCCGTGATGGTCGGCAAATGCGCGCAACACGTCCGGGCGACGGCTGACGAGGGTCGGCGGCGTGCATTGCGGGAACAGCGTGGCGGACAGCGTTTCGTTGCAGTCGCGCAGGCTCTGGGGCTTGTTGACCACCAGCACGCCGGCATTTTCAGCCTGTTCCAGCAGGTAGGTGGAGTACACGAACTCCATGTCGAACGGCGGATCCTTGCGCATCAGGATCACGTCCAGGTCGCTGAGCAGCGCGTCGCTCTCGGTGCCCAGCTCAAACCACTTCTCGGGGTTGGCGAAGACTTTCAGCGGTTTCATCCGCGCTCGCGCCTGGCCTTCGGCCTGGTAGAGGTCGCGCTGCTCCATGTAGAACAGCTCCCAGCCGCGCTTCTGAGCGGCCAGCAGCATGGCCAGCGAGCTATCCTTTTTATAGGAAATGCTGGCGATAGGGTCCATGACAATGCCGACGCGTACGCTCATGGCTTGGTTCCTCGAAATATGATGGGCACATAATGGCGTGAAAAAGTGGCGTCAGAGTGGCGCCCGGAAGATTGGCGGTCAAGGAAAAACCACCGCGCCGAGCGGCCGATAGATCGGCGATGGAGACTGTGCTAAAAAGGCTGCCATGTGACGTGCGGGCCTTGAACATCAAGGGTTTGCGCTGTCGTTCACGCTTACGCGTTAAAAATCGGTCCGCAGTGGCAATGGCAGAGCATCTCACGCAGCAGCAACCCAGCGCCTTGAAGGTCATGGTCATAGACGACTCGAAGACCATCCGCCGCACCGCCGAAACCTTGCTGCGCAACGTGGGCTGCGAGGTGATCACGGCCATCGACGGTTTCGATGCCCTGGCCAAGATCGCCGACCATCATCCGGGCATCATTTTTGTCGACATCATGATGCCGCGCCTCGATGGCTACCAGACCTGTGCCCTGATCAAGAACAACAGCGCGTTCAAGGCCACGCCGGTGATCATGCTGTCGTCCCGGGACGGGTTGTTCGACAAGGCCAAGGGGCGCATCGTCGGTTCCGATCAGTTTTTGACCAAGCCGTTCAGCAAGGAAGAACTGCTGGGGGCGATACAGGCCCATGTCCCGGGCTTTGCCGCTGTCCAGCCGCACCAGGCACATTAATGACACTCGGCCAACGGGCCCGGGGTCAACAAGAAAAATGGGGAACACCATGGCACGAGTTCTGATCGTCGATGATTCGCCGACTGAAATGTACAAACTGACCGGCATGCTGGAAAAGCACGGCCATGAGGTTCTGAAGGCCGAGAACGGCGCCGATGGCGTGGCCCTGGCCCGCCAGGAAAAACCCGATGCGGTGCTGATGGACATCGTCATGCCCGGCCTCAATGGTTTCCAGGCCACGCGCCAGTTGACCAAGGACCCGGACACCGGCCATATCCCCGTGATCATCATCACCACCAAGGATCAGGACACCGACAAGGTCTGGGGGACGCGCCAGGGCGCGAAGGACTACCAGACCAAGCCGGTGGACGAAGAAACCCTGATCGCGACCCTGAACAAAGTATTGGCGGGTTGACGGCGCGGCCATGAGCCAGTCCCTGACGGCCTTCGAACTGCTGCTGCAGATCGACCGGCGTTGCCGGCTGCTGGGGGCGGACCTGCCCTCCCAGCCGACCCACCGCGCCGGTTGGAGCGGCATCGGCTTTCGCCTGGGCGAGCACTGGTACGTGGCGCCGATGGGCGAAGTCAGCGAAGTGCTGCACGAGCCACGTCATACGCCTTTGCCCGGGGTCAAGCCGTGGGTGCGTGGCGTGGCCAACCTGCGTGGGCGCTTGTTGCCGTTGATGGACTTGTGCGGGTTTTTCGGCCACGAACTGTCCACCGTGCGCAAGCAGCGGCGCGTGCTGGTGGTGGACCACGACGAGGTGTTCGCCGGGTTGCTGGTGGACGAAGTCCTGGGGCTGCAGCACTTTGCCCAGGACAGCCTGGAATCGACGCTGGTGGACGACCACGACGGCCCGGAAGCGGCCTTCGTCAAGGGCCGGTTTGGCGGCGAGCGAGAGTGGCAGGTGTTCAGCCCGTTTGCCCTGGCGCGGTCGCCGGGGTTCATGGATGTGGCGATTTGACAAGCCGTAGTGCGGCCCCTGTGGGAGCGCGCGTGCTCGCGATAGCAGCGGGACAGCTTGCATCAATGTTGATTGTGCTGGCGCCATCGCGAGCAAGCTCGCTCCCACATTGGGACGGCGGCGGGTTGGGGGCTTGGGCAGGCGAAAATCGATGATCAAAGCAAAAACAGGCAAGCCACTGGAAGCGTCGCGCAGTCGTTCGCAGATCATCGTGCTGTTCGTCGCGCTGATCGGCTTCATCATGCTGCTGTTCGCCAACTTCGCTTATCTCAACACTCAATCCACCTATGACAAACAGTACATCGGCCATGCCGGTGAGCTGCGGGTGCTGTCCCAGCGCATCGCCAAGAACGCCACCGAGGCGGCCGCCGGCAAGCCCGCGGCGTTCAAGCTGCTGAGCGATGCGCGCAATGATTTCGCCCAGCGCTGGGGCTACCTGAAGCAGGGCGATCCGGTGACCGGCCTGCCGCCTGCGCCCGCCACCCTGCGCCCGCAGATGCGCGCCGTGCAGCTGGATTGGGAGCGCCTGCTCAAGAACACCGATGCCATCCTCTCCAGCGAGCAGACCGTGCTGTCGCTGCACCAAGTAGCGGCCACCCTGGCCGAAACCGTGCCGCAGTTGCAGGTCGAGTACGAAAAAGTCGTCGAGATCCTGCTGCAACGCGGCGCGCCGGCTGCCCAGGTGGCCATGGCCCAGCGCCAATCGCTGCTGGCCGAGCGGATTCTCGGCGCGGTGAATACCGTGCTGGCGGGGGACGAAAATGCCAGCCAGGCGGCCGATACTTTTGGTCGCGACGCAGCGCGTTTTGGCCAGGTGCTCAATGGCATGTTGCAAGGCGATCCGGCCTTGAAGATCTCCCAGGTCCAGGACCGCGATGCCCGGGCACGCCTGAGTGAAATCAGCGAGCTGTTCGAGTTTGTCTCCGGCTCGGTGGATGAAATCCTCGAGACCTCGCCGGAGCTGTTCAAGGTCCGCGAGTCGGCCGGCAACATCTTCAACCTGTCGCAGACCCTGCTCGACGAGGCTTCGCACCTGGCCACGGCCTTCGAAAACCTGGCCGGCGGGCGCTCCGTCAACACCATTGGCGGTTATGTGCTGGGGCTGATGGCGCTGATGTCGATCATCCTGATCGGGCTGGTGATGGTCCGCGAGACCAACCGTCAGCTCCACGAAACCGCGGAAAAGAACGAGCGCAACCAGAACGCGATCATGCGGCTGCTGGATGAAATCGAAGACCTGGCCGACGGCGACCTGACCGTCACGGCCTCGGTCACCGAGGACTTCACCGGCACCATCGCCGACTCCATCAACTACTCGGTGGACCAACTGCGCGACCTGGTGGCGACCATCAACCTCACGGCCGGCCAGGTTGCCGCCGCCGTGCAGGAAACCCAGGCCACGGCGATGCACCTGGCCCAGGCTTCCGAACACCAGGCCCAGCAAATTTCCGAAGCTTCGACTTCAATTAATGAAATGGCCCAATCCATCGACCAAGTGTCAGCCAATGCCGCCGAATCGTCGGCGGTGGCCGAGCGCTCGGTGGAAATCGCCAACAAGGGCAACGAGGTGGTGCACAACACCATTCATGGCATGGACAACATTCGCGAACAGATCCAGGACACCGCCAAGCGCATCAAGCGCCTAGGGGAGTCGTCCCAGGAAATCGGCGACATTGTCAGCCTGATCGACGACATCGCCGACCAGACCAACATCCTCGCCCTCAACGCCGCCATCCAGGCGTCCATGGCCGGCGATGCCGGGCGCGGGTTCGCGGTGGTGGCCGATGAAGTGCAGCGCCTGGCCGAGCGTTCTTCGGCGGCGACCCGGCAAATCGAGACCCTGGTGCGAGCGATCCAGGCCGACACCAACGAAGCGGTGATTTCCATGGAGCAGACCACCACCGAAGTGGTGCGCGGCGCGCGACTGGCCCAGGATGCCGGCGTCGCCCTGGAAGAAATCGAAGGCGTGTCCAAGACCCTGGCGGCGCTGATCCAGAGCATCTCCAACGCGGCGCAGCAACAGACCACCTCGGCGGGGCAGATTTCCTTGACCATGAACGTGATCCAGCAGATCACCACGCAGACTTCGTCGGGCTCCACCGCCACTGCCGAAAGCATCGGCAACCTGGCGAAAATGGCCAGCCAACTGCGCCGTTCGGTGTCGGGGTTTACCTTGCCGGCGACGCCTGTGGCGGATGAGGACAAGGTGTGACTGGCCGGATCTGCATATTGAGAAGGGGCATGTGGCGAGGAAGCTTTTGTGGCGAGGGCGCTTTCTCCCGCTGGGGGGCGCAGCCGCCCCAAAGATTTTGTGAGCGCTGCGCACTCAAGCGGGAGCAAGCTCCCTCGCCACAGGGTTTTATTTTTGCCCTCGGCATATGACTGTTGATTTGGAGTGGTTATGGGTGATCGGCACGACTACGTGGCCCTGGAATGGGTCAAGGGCGAGATTGCCGAAACGCTGAAGCAGGCTCATCTGGCCCTCAACCGCCTGGTGGACGATCCCCAGGCGGCGGATGCCCTCGGGCAGTGCCTGGCCTGCATTCACCAGGTCCACGGCGGCCTGCAGATGGTCGAGTTCTATGGCGCGGCGCTGCTGGCCGAGGAGATGGAGCAGCTGTGCGCCGCCCTCGAGGACAACCGCGTCACCCATCGCGACGAAGCCATCAGCCTGTTGAGCCAGGCCCTGGGGCAGTTGCCGATCTACCTTGAGCGCGTACAAGGTGCCCGCCGTGACCTGCCGTTGGTGGTACTGCCCTTGCTCAACGACCTGCGCAGTGCCCGGGGCGAGAGCCTGCTGTCGGAAACCAGCCTGTTCAGCCCTGAACTGCCCGATATTGCGCCGCTTGACGACGAGGCCTTGCAGCGCCTTGAGCCCGCCGACCTGCCAAACACCTTGCGCAAATGGCGCCAGACCCTGCAAATGGCCCTGGTGGGCCTGCTGCGCGAACAGGACGACGCGACCCACCTCGGTTACCTGGCCAAGGTCTTCCAGCGCCTGGAAACCTTGTGCGCCGGCGCGCCGCTCAATGCGTTATGGCAGGTGGCCTCGGCGCTGGTCGAAGGCATGCGTGACGGGCGCATCGCCAACAGCCCAGCGCTGCGCAGCCTGTTCAAGGAAGCCGACAAGGAACTCAAGCGCCTGCTGGACCAAGGCATGCCCGGCATCAATCAGCCGGCACCGCCGCACCTGCTCAAGAGCTTGTTGTTCTATATTGCCAAGGCCGAACATCCCAGCGGGCAGATGCAGATCATGAAAGAACGCTACTCACTGGACGACGCGCTGCCCGACAGCGCCATGGTCGACGAAGAACGCGCGCGCCTGGCCGGGCCCGACCGCGATGCCATGCGCTCGGTGCTCACCGCGCTGTGCGAGGAGTTGGTGCGGGTCAAGGAGCGCCTGGACTTGTTCGTACGCAGCGACCGCCAGCACGCCTCGGAACTGGACAGCCTGCTGGCGCCGCTGCGGCAGATCGCCGACACCCTGGCGGTGCTGGGCTTCGGCCAGCCGCGCAAGGTCATCATCGATCAACTGGCGGTGGTCCTGAGCCTTGCCCAAGGCCAGCGCGCGCCGGATGACGCGACCCTCATGGACGTTGCCGGGGCCTTGCTCTACGTCGAGGCGACCCTGGCCGGCATGGTCGGCACCGTCGAGCCCGAGAGCCGCGAAGACACGCACCTGCCCACCACCGACCTGACCCAGATCCACCAGATCGTCATCAAGGAAGCCCACACCTGCCTGCAACAGGCCAAGGACATGATCGTCGACTACATCGACGCGGACTGGAACAGCGAGCAACTTCAGCCCTTGCCGGCACTGCTGACCCAGGTGCGCGGCGCGCTGGCGATGATCCCCCTGGGCCGCGCCGCCAGCCTGGTGGAGGCCTGCAACGCGTTCATCCGCGACCACCTGCTGCTGGAGCAGGCCCAGCCGGGGTGGGAAGAACTCGACCACCTGGCCGACGTGATCACCGGCCTGGAATACTACCTGGAGCGCTTGAGCGAAGACCCGGAAACCCCTGGCGAGCCGTTGCTCGATGGGGTCGAGCGGAGCCTGGCCGCGCTCGGCTATTACCCTGACGAAGCGCGGGTGCCGGTGCTCGATGATGTGTTGAGCCCCAACGAAGCCCAGGTCATGCAGGATTTGCAGGAGCTGGACGACCCGCAGACCGTGCAGTCCTTGGCCGAGGTGCTGGCCAGCCCGGTCTCGGCGGTCAATCCGCCGGCCCGGAGCACCCCGGGCAGCCTGTTGCCGCCACCACTGGACGAAAGCCCGGTGGACGACGAATTGCGCGAGGTCTTCCTCGAGGAAACCGCCGAGGTGCTCGACGTTCTGCGTGAGTACCTGCCGCGCTGGGGCGCGCATCCCGACGATGCTGTTGCCCTGGGCGAACTGCGCCGGGCGTTCCATACCTTGAAAGGCAGCGGCCGGATGGTGCGGGCGCTGGTGCTGGGCGAGCTGGCCTGGGCCGTGGAAAACCTGCTCAACCGGGTGCTGGAGCGCAGCGTCGAGCCGGGGGCGTCGGTCCGTCAGTTGATCGAAGATACCGTGCAGTTGTTGCCGGACCTGGTGGCCGAATTCGCCGCCAATCGCCAGCGCCAGCGTGACGACGTCGACCGCCTGGCCGCCCGCGCCCATGGCCTGGCCAAGGGCGGCGATGAAGACGATGACGACGAGCAGGATGTAGCCGCTCTCGATCCGCTGCTGTTGAAGATCTTCGACAACGAAGCCCAGGGCCACCTCGCCAGTCTCAATCGTTTTCTCGACCAGGCGGCCGACCACCTGCCGTTGCAGGCCAGCGATGAATTGCAGCGGGCCTTGCACACCCTCAAGGGCAGTGCGTCCATGGCCGGCGTGCTGCCCATCGCCGAGCTGGCCGGTGCGATGGATGAGCTGGCCCGGGAATACCGGGCGCACCTGATCGCCCTCGACCTGGATGAGGTGGAGTTGCTGCTGGAGGCAGAGGGACTGCTGCGCCTGGGCCTGCGCCGGTTGCACAGCGAACCGCTGACGCCGATCCCCGGCGCCGGGGACCTGATCCAGCGCGCCCAGGCGCTGCTGGCCGAGCGCCTGCACGCCGCCAACAGTGCGCCGGGCAAAGCCCTGAGGACCAAGCGCGACCCACAATTGATCAATAATTTCCTTGCCCAGGGCATGGACATCTTGCTGGACGCCGAGAGCCTCTTGCAGCGCTGGCAGCAGCACCCTGGCGAAGGCCAGGAATTGAGTGCGCTGCTGGATGAACTGACCACCCTCGGCGAAGGCGCGCACCTGGCCGACCTGCACCCGGTGGACGAACTCTGCGAAGCTCTGCTGGACCTCTACGGCGCGGTGGAAGAAAGCAGCCTGGCGGTCAGCGATGAATTTTTCCAGCAAGCGCAGCGCGCCCATGAAGCGCTGATCGACATGCTTGATGAGCTGGCGGCCGGGCAGCACGTGCGTCCGCAACCCGAGCGGGTGCAGGCCTTGCGTCGCTTGCTTCAGGAGAGCCTCGACCCTTCGGCTACCGGCCTGATCCGCAGCGACGGCAGCCGCACCTTGAGCATCCGCGAGCTGGGCCACGCGACGGCGGAAATGGAACGTGACGCGCCCGCCGAGACCTCGATGGAAGATGACCTTGCGTCGATTTTCCTCGAAGAAGCCCAGGACATTCTCGAAAGCGCCGCCCAGGCCTTGCAACGCTGGTTGGCCGATCCGGACAATGGCGCGCCGTTGTCCTCGCTGCAACGTGACTTGCACACACTCAAGGGTGGCGCGCGGAGGGCCGACATCCGGCCGGTGAGCGACCTGGCCCAGGAGCTGGAAAGCCTTTACGAAGGGCTGGTGGACCGGCGCTACAGCTACAGCGAGGAACTGGCGCAGTTGCTCGATAACAGCCACGAACGCCTCGACCTGTTGCTTGGGCAGTTGCAACAGGGCCAGCCGTTGGGCGATCCCGTTGCGCTGATCGACGCCATCCGCAGGTTTCGCCAGTACAAGCCGAACGCCATCGAGACGAGCGCCGCGGCCCAGGCCGACGGCACCGGCCATGATCCCGAGTTGCTGGAAATCTTCCTTGAAGAAGGCTTCGACATCCTCGACAGCTCAGGCGCGGCGCTGCTGCGCTGGCAGGAAGAACCGTCGAACCGCCAGGCCGTGGAAACCCTGCTGCGGGATTTGCACACCCTCAAGGGCGGCGCGCGGATGGTGGAAATCGGGCCCATCGGCGACCTCGCCCACGAGCTGGAAAACCTCTACGAAGGCCTGTCGGCGGGCCTGCTCCCGCCGACCCTGGCGCTGTTTGCCTTGTTGCAAAGCAGCCATGACCGACTGGCGCAGATGCGCGATGCGGTGCGCGCCGGTCACCCGTGCCCACTGGCCGACCGGCTGATCGCGCAGATCCAGGCGGTGAATCATCCCCAGGAAAGCGCGGCGCCACAGGCTGTTTCGGCACCGGAGCCGGTCCCCACCGCTAGCGTAAGTCTTCCCACGGCGCCGGCAAGACCGGACCCTGGCGCAGCGGGCGACGGTGCGGACATGGTCAAGGTCTCTGCCGAACTGCTCGACGACCTGGTGAACCTGGCGGGCGAAACGTCGATTTTCCGTGGGCGCATCGAACAGCAAGTCAACGACGCGCGCGTGGCCCTGGGCGAAATGGAAACCACCATCGAGCGCATGCGCGACCAGTTGCGGCGCCTGGACACCGAGACCCAGGGGCGGATTCTCAGCCGCCAGCAGGTGGAGGCCGAGCGCCTGGGCTACGAAGAATTCGACCCGCTGGAAATGGACCGGCATTCCCAGTTGCAGCAACTGTCCCGGGCGCTGTTCGAGTCCGCGTCGGACTTGCTCGAACTCAAGGAAACCCTGGATCGCAGCAACCACGACGCCGAAGTCCTGCTGCAACAGCAGGGGCGGATCAACACCGAGCTCCAGGAAGGCCTGATGCGCACGCGCATGGTGCCGTTCGAGCGCATGTTGCCGCGGCTCAAGCGCATCGTCCGGCAAGTGGCGCAGGAATTGGGCAAGGACGTTGAATTCGTGGTCGGCAATGCCGACGGTGAGATGGACCGTAATGTCCTGGAACGTATGGCCGCGCCGCTGGAACACATGCTGCGCAACGCCGTCGACCACGGCCTGGAGTCGGCCGACGTGCGCATCGCCGCCGGCAAGCCCGCGCGGGGGCGCATCAGCCTCGACCTGTCCCGGGAAGGCGGCGACATCATTTTCGACATCCGCGACGACGGCGCCGGCGTGCCGCTGGAAGCGGTGCGGCGCAAGGCGATCAAGCGTGGCCTGCTGGCGCCGGACAGCGACATCAGTGACCGCGACGTGCTGCAGTTCATCCTGCAACCGGGATTTTCCACCGCGGAAAAAATCACCCAGATCTCCGGGCGTGGCGTGGGCATGGACGTGGTCCACGAAGAGGTGCGGCAACTGGGTGGCAGCATGACGATTGATTCCACGCCGGGGCAGGGCGTGCACTTCCGCATTCGCCTGCCGTTTACCGTGGCGGTGAACCGGGCGTTGATGGTGCATTGTCACGACGACCAGTACGCGATCCCACTGAACGCCATCGACAGCATGGTCCGGGTGTTGCCGGCCGAACTGGACGGCTATTACCAGCTCGATCCGCCGACCTACACCTACGCCGGGCAACGCTATGAGCTGTGCTATCTCGGCGAGTTGCGGAAAACCGGCGGTCGCCCGAAATTGCTGGGCCAGAGCCAACCCTTGCCGGTGCTGCTGGTGCAATGCAACGAGCGGCACGTCGCCGTGCAGGTGGACGCCATCGCCGGGACCCGGGAGATCGTGGGCAAGAGCCTGGGGCCGCAATTCGCGACGGTGCAGGGCTTGTCCGGGGCGACGATCCTGGGGGATGGCCGGGTGGTGTTGATCCTCGACCTGCTGGCGCCGATCCGCGCCTTGCCCCATCAGGTTCCACGCCGCCCGATGCCGGCCGACGGCGAGGGCGAGCCGCAACGGCCGTTGCTGGTGCTGGTGGTGGATGATTCGGTGACGGTGCGCAAGGTCACCAGCCGCCTGCTGGAACGCCACGGCATGCACGTCCTGACCGCCAAGGACGGCGTGGATGCCATGGCGTTGCTGGGCGAACACGCGCCGGACCTGATGCTGCTGGACATCGAAATGCCGCGCATGGACGGTTTCGAAGTGGCCACCCAAGTGCGCAACGACCCGCGCCTGGCGCACCTGCCGATCATCATGATCACCTCCCGTACCGGCCAGAAACCCCGCGACCGCGCCATGGCCATTGGCGTCAACGACTACCTGGGCAAGCCGTACCAGGAGTCGGTGCTGCTCGACAGCATCGCCTACTGGAGCAAAACCCATGCATGAACATCGCACCAGCCACCTCACCGGGTTACTGCTGCCCTTGGCCGACCGACACCTGATCCTGCCCAACGTGGCGGTGGCCGAATTGATCGATTACCAAAGCAGCGCCTTCGATCTGGCCACCCCGCCGTGGTTCCTGGGCTGGGTAAGCTGGCGCGAACGGCAAATCCCGCTGCTGAGCTTCGAGTCGGCCTGCGGCCAGAAAACCGTGATGGGCGCGCGTCTGCGCATCGTCGTGCTCAATGCCCTGGGCGGCCGGCCGGAGCTGCGCTTCATCGCGCTACTGGTGCAAGGCATCCCCCGCTCCTGCAAGCTCGACAGCCAGTTGAGCTACGTCGACGTGCCGCTGTGCGGGCTGGAACAGGCGGCGGTGCAAGTGGGGGAACATGTGGCGAAAGTGCCGGATCTGTTGGCGTTGGAAGAGTTGGTGGTTGCAGCGGGGCTGGTCAGCAACTGAACCCCTGTATAAACGCTTCAGGACTTGTAAAGTCCCAATAAGGGACCTATCGTTCCCTTTTTGGGACTACAGACTGCTTCCATGAATCATCTCTCTCTCGGCGATGCTTTGTTCACCGCCACCCAGCAGCGGATCTTGGGTTTGCTATTCGGTAAGCCAGATCAAAGTTTCTACACCAATGAAATTGCCCGCTGGGCTCAAATAGGCAAGGGCAGCCTCATGCGCGAGCTGGAGCGCCTGCAACGATCAGGCGTGCTCACCATGACTCGTCTGGGCAATCAAACCCATTATCAAGCCAACCCCCTCTGTCCGATTTACGCTGAACTGTTGGGTATCGTGCAGAAGACCATCGGCATCGCCGAACCGTTGCGCCAGGCATTGGCGCCGTTTTCAGAACGACTGCGCTGGGCGTTCGTCTATGGCTCCATCGCGAAAGGCCAAGCGAACACATCCAGTGACATAGACCTCATGCTGATCGGCGAAGGCCTGCACTACAGTGAAGTCATGGAGCAGCTCCTGCCTCTGGAAGAACAACTGGGCCGCCCGCTAAACCCAACGCTCTACACCCCCCAGGACTGGCTCGCGAAATTTGCCGCTGGCAACAGTTTCGTGGTGCGTGTAGCGCAACAGGACAAGATCAATTTGCTGGGTGAGAACCCTTTGGAAGCCAAGGATGGGCAAGCAAGAAAACCTGGAAAACCTGTTACGTAGCGGCGGCCTGAAAGCCGAACCACCGGATCGTCAGGAATGTGAGGGCCTGATGCGTTCGGCGACGGATCGCTTGAAGGATGCACAGACAACGTCCCTTTCTTTCGCCAGCCGGTTCGACCTGGCATACAACGCCGCCCATGCCTTGGCGCTCACGGCGCTACGCTTGAATGGTTACCGCTCGGACAAGCGCTATCTGGTCTTCCAATGCCTGACTCACACGGCGGACGTCAGCAAAGTACAGGTTCGGTTATTCGTGTTGTGCCATGAGCGGCGCAACCTTGCCGAGTACGAGGGGTATATGGATGAAGATGATGCGCTGCTTACTCAACTGATTGAGAGCGCTGCGGAACTGCTCAAACGGGTCCGGCAATTGATGGCCAAGACTTGATATCCGTGGCGAGGGAGCTTGCTCCCGCTGGGCCGCGAAGCGGCCCCAAAAGCGACGACTGCTGCGCAGCCGAGCGGGAGCAAGCTCCCTCGCCACAGAAGCTTTGTCCGCTGCGGCATTCAACCATTACTCCCACCGTAATGATCCGCCGCTGAGCTTGATTGATGCCCACGCCACAACACTTCTAAGGTGAGCTCCACGACAGCGAACCCGTGGAGTGGTCATGACAACAACAATATCCCCCGACTCGCGCTGGACGCGGCGGCGCAGCGAGAAGCAGCGGCGTCTCGGGCTGGTGAAGGGGCTTGCCGACGGTGTGGTGCTGCCCACCGACAAGATCGTCGCGGCGCTGGAGGCGTTGATCCTGCCCGGCGACCGTGTGGTGCTGGAAGGGAACAACCAGAAGCAGGCGGACTTCCTGTCCCGCTCCCTGGCGAAAGTCGACCCTTCGAAGCTGCATGACCTGCACATGATCATGCCCAGCGTCGGTCGTTCCGAGCACTTGGACCTGTTCGAACGCGGCATCGCCCGCAAGCTCGATTTTTCTTTCGCCGGTACCCAGAGCCTGCGCATCAGCCAGTTGCTGGAAGATGGCCTGCTGGAAATCGGTGCGATCCACACCTACATCGAATTGTATGCCCGGCTGGTGGTGGACCTGATTCCCAACGTCGTGCTCTCGGCCGGTTTCATGGCCGACCGCGCCGGCAATATCTACACCGGCCCCAGCACCGAAGACACACCGGCGCTGATCGAACCGGCGGCCTTCAGCGACGGCATCGTTATCGTCCAGGTCAATCAGTTGGTAGACGATGTCAGCGATTTGCCGCGAGTCGATATCCCGGCGTCCTGGGTGGATTTCGTGGTGGTGGCCGTCAAACCGATCTACATCGAACCGTTGTTCACTCGCGACCCTCGCCATATCAAGCCTGTGCATGTGCTGATGGCGATGATGGCGATCCGTGGGATCTACGAAAAACACAACGTCCAGTCCCTCAATCACGGCATTGGTTTCAACACCGCCGCCATCGAATTGATCTTGCCGACCTACGGCGAATCCCTTGGTTTGAAAGGCAAGATCTGCCGCAACTGGACCCTCAATCCGCACCCGACGCTGATCCCGGCCATCGAGAGCGGCTGGGTCGAAAGCGTGCATTGCTTCGGCACCGAGTTGGGCATGGAAAATTACATCGCCGCGCGCCCCGACGTGTTCTTCACCGGCCATGACGGTTCGCTGCGCTCCAACCGCATGGTCTGCCAACTGGCGGGGCAGTACGCGGTGGACCTGTTCATCGGCGCCACCCTGCAAGTGGACGGCGACGGCCACTCCTCCACGGTGACCCGCGGTCGACTGGCCGGCTTCGGCGGTGCGCCGAACATGGGCCATGACCCCCGCGGTCGCCGTCATGGCACGCCGGCCTGGCTCGACATGCGCCACGGCGATGGCGAGGCACCGTTGCTCGAACGCGGCAAGAAGCTGGTGGTGCAGATGGTCGAGACGTTCCAGGAGGGCGGCAAGCCCACCTTCGTCGACACCCTCGACGCGGTGGACGTGGCGAAGAAAGCCGGCATGCCCCTGGCGCCGATCATGATCTACGGCGATGACGTCACCCACCTGCTCACCGAAGAGGGCATCGCCTATCTGTATAAGGCCCGCTCCCTGGAAGAGCGCCAGGCGATGATCGCCGCCGTGGCCGGCGTCACTGCCATCGGCCTGCGCCATGACCCGAAAGACACCGCACGCATGCGCCGCGAAGGGCTGATCGCCTTGCCCGAAGACCTCGGCATCCGCCGCACCGACGCCACTCGCGAGCTGCTCGCGGCCAAGAGCGTGGCCGATCTGGTGGAATGGTCTGGTGGCCTCTACAACCCGCCCGCCAAGTTCAGGAGCTGGTAAATGCGCGCCCTTAATCTGCAACCCAAGACGTTATCCCTGGCTGAACGTTTGGCCGATCTGGCGGAGGACGCGCTGATCGACGAAGCCGACCTCTCACCCAAACCGGCCCTGGTGGACCGGCGCGGCAGCGGCGCCCACACCGACCTGCACCTGGGCCTGATGCACGCCTCGGCACTGTCGCTGTGGCCGGCCTTCAAGGAAATGGCCGAGGCCGCCCTCGACTGCGGCAAGATCGGTTTGCCATTGCGCGAGGCCCTCGGCCGGATCGGCCGAGAAGGTGAAGCCGCGATGCTTGTTACCACGGGCGGCGTCAATACGCATCGTGGTGCGATCTGGGCCTTGGGCTTGCTCGTCGCGGCGGCGGCGCTGGAGCCTGAATCCAACGTCGCGGGCGCCGTCCCGCTACGTGCCGCCCGGCTGGCCTTGCTCACCGACCGTTATGCGCCCCAGCCCTTGAGCCCCGGCGCCCAGGTCGCCCAGCGCTACGGCGTGCGCGGCGCCCGGGAAGAAGCGCAACTGGCGTTCCCGGCGGTGACGGGCCTGGGCTTGCCGCAACTCAAGCGCAGCCGCGCGGCGGGGGAGGGCGAGCAGAACGCTCGCCTGGATGCCTTGCTGGCGATCATGACAACACTGGCCGACACCTGCGTGCTTTACCGCGCCGGCGAAGCGGGTCTGCAAGCCATGCAGCAGGGTGCCAAAGCGGTGCTCGACGTCGGTGGCAGTGCGAGCCTGGGCGGCCGTCGCCAATTGCATGCGCTGGACCAACAACTGATTGCCTTGAACGCCTCGCCCGGCGGCGCTGCCGACCTGCTCGCCGCCTGCCTGTTCCTCGATCGCATCGAGCGCGGCGATGGCTTCTTCCCAGGAGTGTGCTGATGGAAACCTTATCCTTTGAATTCCCCGCCGGGCAGCCGCCACGGGGCCGGGCGCTGGTGGGCTGTGTCGGCTCGGGCGATCTGGAAGTGCTCATCGAGCCTGGCCTGGCGGGCACGCTGACCATCCAGGTGCAGACCTCGGTCAATGGCAGCGAGCAGCGCTGGCGGCATCTGTTTGCCCGGATGTTCGACGGTCAGACACCGGCCGCGATGAGCATCGACATCCATGAATTCGGCGCCACCCCCGGCGTGGTGCGCCTGCGTCTGGAACAAGGCTTCGAGGAGATCGGCCATGACTGACAGCGCAGCGTTGCTCAACAAGCACAGCTTCGTCGAACTCGGCGCCCGGCAACGGGCCAAGGCCTTGCTCGATGCTGGTACGTTCCGCGAATTGCTCGACCCGTTCCAGCGGATCATGTCACCGTGGCTGTTGCGCCAAGGCGTGGTGCCGCAAAGCGACGACGGCGTAGTGATCGCCAAGGGCATGCTCGATGGCCTGCCCGTGGTGATCGCCGCTATCGAAGGGGCGTTCCAGGGGGGCAGCCTCGGCGAAGTCGGCGGGGCGAAAATTGCCGGTGCGTTGGAATTGGCGGCGCAGGACAACCGCAAAGGCATTCCGACCCGCGCCGTGTTGCTGCTGGAAACCGGCGGCGTGCGGTTGCAGGAAGCCAACCTCGGGCTTGCGGCGATTGCCGAGATTCACTCGGCGATAGTCGATCTGCGCCAGTACCAGCCAGTGGTGGGTGTGGTCGCCGGCAGCGTCGGTTGCTTTGGCGGCATGTCCATTGCCGCCGGGCTGTGCAGCTATCTGCTGGGGACCCGGGAAGCACGGCTGGGCCTGAACGGTCCGCAAGTGATCGAACAGGAAGCCGGCCTCGACGAATACGACTCCCGCGACCGGCCCTTCATCTGGAGCCTGACCGGCGGTGAGCAGCGTTTCGCCACCGGACTGGTGGACCGTTACGCGGCCGACGATGTAACGCAGATCCGTCAGCAGGTCAGCCAGTTGCTGCACCTGGGCGTGCCCGCGCAGCACCGCAGTGGCCAGGCCGAACTGTTCCTGCAACGCCTGGCCCGCTTGGACACTGACGTGCAAATCGAACCGCAAGCGGTTCGCCAGCTGTACCAGGGAGAACGCCCATGAGTGCTTATTCGTTGAGAGGCTTGCGCTGGTTCGAGGCCTTGAGTGGTGGTGCCAGGACGGTGCAAGGTTTACCCGCTTCGTTGAAAGTCGCCGATGTCAGCCTGGGCGAACAAACCGTGCGCCTGCTGGCGGTGGTGGCCGATCCCGATAACCGTTTTCCTCGGGCGCGCAATGGCGAAGTCGGCTTGCTGGAAGGGTGGGGCCTGGCCAAGGCGGTGGATGACGCCATCGACGCCGACCGCGATGCGGTCAACAAGCGTGCGCTGATCGCCATTGTCGACGTACCGAGCCAGGCCTATGGCCGGCGCGAAGAAGCGCTGGGCATTCACCAGGCCCTGGCCGGCGCCGCCGACAGTTACGCCCGCGCCCGGTTGGCCGGGCATCCGGTGATTGGCTTGCTGGTGGGCAAGGCGATGTCGGGGGCGTTCCTGGCCCACGGCTACCAGGCCAACCGGTTGATTGCCCTGCGCGACCCGGGCGTGATGGTCCACGCCATGGGCAAGGCTTCGGCGGCGCGGGTGACCTTGCGCAGTGTCGAGGAGCTTGAAGCGCTGGCTGCCAGCGTGCCGCCGATGGCCTATGACATCGACAGCTTTGCCAGCCTGGGATTGCTGTGGGAAACCTTGTCGGTGGAGCAGATCGAACAGCCCTCGGCGAGTGATCTGGCCCGAGTCACCGCTTGCCTGAAACATGCGATCAATGATGTCGCCGCGGCGCCCCGCGACTTGAGCAGCCGCCTCGGTGCGACCCATCGGGCGGCCTCCAGCACGGTTCGCCAATTGTTGAGCGCGCAGTGGTGAATACGTACATGGCCCATGACCTGCTCTGGGGGATGACCCCGGAGCAAGTGCCTGCGGATGCGCCGGCATGGGTGGTTGAATCGATGGCCGCCGGTCAACCGGTGGTGGTTCGGCGCTCGCTGACGGCACCGGATCGAATCGCGATCGGCGTGCGCGGGCGCTTGCGCGAGCAGCGTTATGCAACGTCGATGTCGGTCGCGGCGATTTCCCGTTGCGTCAGGCCGGAAGACCTCTGCCACGTCGAGTCGACTCGCGACCTGCCGGCCCTGCACACGCTGGCCCGCCTGCGCCCGCTGCTCGATGCCAGCGGCTGGGCCTGGGGTGTCAGCGGCAGCGCCGGGTTCGAACTCGCCACCGGCGTCGAGGCACTGCATGAACGCAGCGACCTGGATCTGATTCTGCGCACACCGCAGTTCCTGGATCGTCTCCAGGCCAAGGAGTTGCTGGCGCTACTGGATGCTTCGGTATGCGCCGTGGACATGCAGTTGCAAACCCCTTGCGGCGCCGTGGCCTTGCGCGAATGGGCGGGCTCGTCCCGTCGGGTCTTGCTCAAGGATGATGTTCAGGCCCGGCTGGTGAGCGATCCCTGGCAGCCTTCGTTGGAGCAGGTCGCGTGAGCAGCCTCTTCGTCTTTCCCGGCCAGGGTGCGCAGCGCGTGGGCATGCTCCATGGGGTGGCGCCGTGGATCTTGGACGAGGCAGGTGCTGTGCTCGGTGAAGACGTCTTGCGGCTGGACAGCGCTGAAGCCTTGCAATCGACCCGCGCCGTGCAGCTGTGCTTGCTGATCGCTGGCGTGGCGGCGGCCCGTCGCTTGCTGGAACAGGCACCTGCGCCGGACTACGTCGCGGGATTGTCCATCGGTGCGTATCCGGCGGCGGTCGTTGCCGGGGCGCTGGACTTCGAGGATGCGCTGCGGCTGGTCAGCCTGCGCGGCGAATTGATGCAACAGGCGTATCCCCAAGGCTACGGCATGACCGCGATCATCGGCCTGGATCTCGCGGCAGTGGAAGCCTTGCTGGCCCAGGTGCACAGTGAAACAACGCCGGTCTACCTGGCCAATATCAATGCCGATAACCAAGTGGTCATTGCCGGCAGCGATGAAGCCATGGACCTCGTCGCTGAGCAAGCCCGTCGCCAAGGTGCTGGCAAGGCCTGCCGGCTGGCGGTAAGCGTGCCGTCCCATTGCCCGTTGCTGGAGGCTCCGGCACGGACGTTGGCCGAGGCGTTTGCCGAGGTGCCGTTGAAAGCGCCTGTCCTGGGCTATCTCAGCGGCAGCCGCGCCCGGCCGGTGATCAAGATCGATGCCCTGCGCGACGACCTGGCCTTCAACATGTGCCGTGTCGTCGATTGGCGCGGCACGGTGCAAAGCGCCTACGAGCGAGGCGTGCGGCTGCAGATCGAACTGCCGCCCGGTGCGGTGCTCACCGCCCTGGCGCGCCGGGTGTTCGAGCAGGGCTCCGTCATGGCCTTCGACGGTGCTCGGCTCGATACCTTGCAAGCGCTGTTGCGTGAGGAGGGAAGCCGCCAACCCTAGACCACCGACTCAAGCTGGCGAAGCACAAAAACAACAACTTCGACGATGCACTTTGAGGACTACGAATGATTATTTACGGTGTGGCGTTCCTGGCCTTTTGTACCCTGGCGGGTATTTTCATCGGCGAGCTGCTGGGCAAGCTGATTGGCGTGCCGGCCAACGTCGGCGGCGTCGGCATTGCGATGCTGCTGTTGATCGGCCTGGGCAGTTACCTGAACAAACGCGGCCTGTTCACGGGCAAATCCGAGGCCGGCGTGGAATTCTGGAGCGCGGTCTACATCCCCATCGTGGTCGCGATGGCGGCACAGCAAAACGTCTACGGTGCGCTCAAGGGCGGGCCGATGGCGATCCTGGCCGGGACCCTGGCGGTGGTGATTGCCTTTGCGTTGGTACCGGTGCTGGTGCGCATTGGCAACAAAGGGCCTCAGGCCGACATCTCCGTCAAGACGGTCGGGTGATTGCCATGTACGAATCCATGATGAAAGTCATCACCGGCTACGGCCTGATCAGCGGTTTTGCCATTGTCGGCATCACCATGTGGGTGTCCTACTGGATCAGCAATACCTTCACCAAGGGACGCCTGCATGGCTCGGCGATCGCTATCCTGCTGGGACTGGTGCTCTCCTACATCGGCGGGGCAATGACCGGTGGGCAGAAGGGCGTGGTGGACATTCCGCTGCTGTCCGGGATTGGCTTGCTGGGCGGCGCCATGCTGCGGGACTTCGCCATCGTCGCCACGGCATTCGGCGTGAGTGTCGAGGAACTCAAGCGCGCCGGTTTCGTTGGAGTGCTGGCCTTGTTCGTCGGGGTCGGTACGTCGTTCATTGCCGGGGTTGGCGTGGCGATGGCCTTTGGTTATACCGATTCGGTGAGCCTGACCACCATCGGTGCGGGAGCCGTGACCTACATCGTCGGGCCGGTGACCGGGGCGGCGATTGGGGCCACTTCCGAGGTGATGGCCCTGTCCATTGCCGCCGGGTTGATCAAGGCGATCCTGGTGATGGTGGCGACACCGTTCGTGGCGCCGTACATCGGCCTCAACAACCCGCGTAGCGCGGTGATCTTCGGCGGGCTCATGGGTACTTCCAGTGGCGTGGCCGGTGGCCTGGCGGCGACCGATCCGAAGCTGGTGCCTTATGGCTGTCTGACGGCGGCGTTCTATACCGCCCTTGGGTGCTTGCTCGGGCCTTCGCTGTTGTTCCTGATTATGCGGGGGTTGATGGGGTAGGGCTTGAATACTTATTGAAAGGACTGTCGCCATCGCGAGCAAGCTCGCTCCCACAGTTGACCGCATGTCCCTGTGGGAGCGAGCTTGCTCGCGATTGGGGGCAACCGGGTTTCAAGCCTGACGATTGGCATACATCCGGCACTCCGCCAGCAACGCCAGCAGGTTCGGATCGCGCTCCTTGGCCTTGAGGAACACCACGCCAATGTGCTGCTGCAACCGGTACTTTTCCTGCAACGGGATCAGCTTCACCCGGTTTTCATACACCGCCGCAATCCGGCCTGGCAGCAAAGCGTAGCCCACCCCGGAACTGACCATGCTCAGCAGGGTGAAGATGTCGTTGACCTGCATCGCCACCTTCGGCTCGAAGCCCGCCTGCTTGAACACCCGTACACCGTCCTGATGCGTGGCGAAGCCCTGGGTCAGGGTGATGAACGTCTCGTCGCGGACCTCGGCCAAGTCGACTTCGCTGCGCTGGGCAAAGGGCGAGTCGGCCGGCGTGGCGAGGAAGATGTCATCGGAAAACAGCGCGATCTGCTCGCAATCCGGGTCGTTGACGCTGTCGTCCAGGGACACCAGGATCGCATCGACTTCCATGTTCTTGAGCTTGTACAGCAGGTCGATGTTGGAGCCCATGAACAGGTCGATATTGAGTTCGCTGCGGCGGATCTTCAGGCCCATGATCAATTGCGGCACGGTCTTGACCGTCAGCGAATACAGCGAGCCGAGCTTGAAGCGCTCGGCGGAGAAGCCGGCGGCTTCGCGGGTCAGGCGCACGCTTTCGACCACGTCCTGGATCAGCTTCTGCGCCCGTTCCTCCAGTATATAGGCGCTTTCCAGCGGCGTGAGGTTGCGGCCTTCGTGCTTGAACAACGGGCAGCGCAGGGCGCTTTCCAGCGAATGGATGGCCCGGTGCACGCTGACGTTGCTGGTCTGCAACTCGGCCGCCGCCCGCGCCAGGTTGCCGGTGCGCATGAAGGCCAGGAACACCTCGAGTTTCTTCAGGGTCAATTCTTCGTCGATCAGCATGGGGCGGACTCTTATTCGTATGGCCCGATTGTGCCCCATGTCTTCCTGGCGACGCGATTTATGTGGCCAAGGGAGCTGTTGTGGCGAGGGAGCTTGCTCCCGCTGGGTGGCGAAGTCGCCCCAAGAATCTTGTGAGCGCTGCGCACTGGAGCGCCAGCCCGGCCAAGCGGGAGCAAGCTCCCTCGCCACAGGTGCGGTATCGCAAGTTAAAAGCAAACCATTGCACTTTGACGCGCCAGGCCTGAGCCTTGGCCCCTGTTTCTAAATGCGAGGTGGTAGTGGATGTATCACGGGGAACGACTCAACGCCTGGACGCACCTGGTGGGGGCGGTCGCGGCGTTTATCGGCGCGGTGTGGTTGCTGGTGATCGCCGGGATGGCGGGCGATCCCTGGAAGATCGTCAGCGTGGCGATCTACGGGTTCACCTTGCTGGTGCTGTACAGCGCTTCGACGGTCTACCACAGCGTGCGCGGGCGCAAAAAAGAAATCATGCAGAAGGTCGATCACTTTTCGATCTACCTGTTGATTGCCGGCAGCTACACCCCGTTCTGCCTGGTGACCCTGCGCGGGCCGTGGGGCTGGACGTTGTTCGGGATCGTCTGGGGGCTGGCCGTGATTGGGATCCTGCAGGAAATCAAGCCGCGTTCCGAAGCGCGGATCCTGTCGATCGTGATCTACGCCGTGATGGGCTGGATCGTGCTGGTGGCGGTCAAACCCCTGCTGGCGGCCCTGGGCGGCAGCGGGTTCGCCTGGTTGGCCTCGGGCGGCGTGCTGTACACCGTTGGCATCATCTTTTTCGCCCTCGACCACCGGCTGCGCCACGCCCATGGCATCTGGCACTTGTTTGTCATGGCCGGCAGTCTGCTGCACTTCGTGGCGATTCTGTTCTACGTGCTCTGAGCGGCGGCGAACAGGCGATCCAGTTGCGCCTGGGCCTGGCTGGCAACAATCTCCAGCAACGCGCCGAGGGTATGCACCGGGGCCTCGTCGGCTCGGGTCACGGCGTACACCGAAATGGGCAGCGGTGGCGACAATGGCCGGATGGCCGTGCGGGTGCGCGACGCGCCGCGCGCCGTGAACGGATCGCTCACCGCCAGCCCGGCGCCGGCCTCGACCCTGGCCCGGGCCAGTGAATAGGTCTGTACGGCGATGCTGATGCGCGGCGGCGGTTCCACGGCCTTGAGATAGCCGTCCAGTTTGGCGGAAAGCGGGTCGGCACTGGACAGGCCGATCAACGGTGCGCCGGCCAGGGCCTGCAACGGCATCGGCTGGCCCACCTGCGCTTCGGGCCAATGACCGCTCGGCGCCAGGGCGACCAATACGCCGCTGGCCAGGGCCTGGGCCTTGAGTCCTGGATGATCGGGCGGTTGCAGGGTCAGGGCCACATCGATTTCGCGCATCAGCAGGTTTTGCGTCAGTTCGCGGCTGTGGGCGCTGGACAATTCGCAGACGATGTCCGGGTAGCGTCGGGTGCATTGATGGATCGCCGCCGGCAATAGCGACAAGGCCAGGGCCGGTGTCGCGCCGATCCGCAGGCTGTGGCCCGGCTCGCGGCGCAGGCTCTGGGCGAGACGCCGGACACCTTGCAGGCTCTCGCTGACCTTGTCGACTTCGCGCTCCAGCTCCAACGCTTCGGGGGTGGCCTGCAACTTGCCGCGCACCCGCAGGAATAACGCAAACCCCAATTGCTGCTCGGCATGCTGCAGTACTTTGGTCACCGCCGGTTGCGAAACGTGCAGCAGTTGGGCCGCACCACTGATGGAGCCGGTCTGGCGGATGGCCTGGAAAATCTCGATATGACGAAGGCGCATGGCAAGCCCATAACCTTTGTTTATAGGGGCCCCATCTTTATTCATTGTTCGCGGCCTGTCACCTGGCCCTAACCTGAAGCCATTCAAAACAGATGTGAGACGGACATGGCTCAGCGGGTTTGCATCATCGGCGGTGGCGTGGTGGGGCTGGCGACGGCTTATGCGCTGGTGCGCGACGGCATCGACGTGACGGTGGTGGAGGCCCGGGAGACCTTGGGCAGCGAAACCAGGTTCGCCAACGGTGGCCAGCTGTCCTATCGCTATGTCGCTCCGCTGGCGGATGCCGGCGTGCCCTGGCAGGCCTTGGGCTGGATGCTGCGCGGTGACTCGCCGCTCAAGCTGCGGCCACGCCTGGACCCGGCGCAGTGGCGCTGGATGGCTGCGTTCATTGGCGCGTGCCGGACTTCGGTCAATCGGCGCAACGGCGCCCACCTGCTGCGCCTGGCGCTGTTGAGCCAGGCGACCTTGCAGGGCTGGCGCGAGCAGGACCACCTCGACGGCTTCGAGTGGCGGCGCAACGGCAAGCTGGTGACGTTTCGCGACGCCGGGCATTTCCGGCGCGCGCGGCAGGGGTTGGCGGACAGTGCCTCTCAGCAGATGCTTGGCCCCGCCGAGTGCGCGATCCTGGAACCGGCCCTGGCCGGCGTGCCGTATGTAGGCGGGATCTACACACCGGATGAGGAGGTCGCCGATTGCCATGGGTTCTGCCAGCAATTGGCGGCACGTTTGCGCGCTTCGGGGCGCTGCGAGTTCGTGTTGGGGCAGCCGGTCAGCGCCATCGAACACGCCAATGGCGCGGTGCAGGCCATCGTGCTGGACGGGCAGCGGCTGCCGGTGGAGCACCTGGTGATCGCTGCCGGCCACCGCAGCGCCGCGCTCGCCTTGCCCGGCGTGCGGATGCCGCTGTATCCGCTCAAGGGCTACAGCTTGACCGTGCCCATTGGTCCCGAGCATCAGGCGCCGGAGTTGAGCATCACCGACTACGACCGCAAGGTTGTCTATGCGCGGATCGGCGAACAATTGCGAATCGCGGCGATGGTCGACATCGTCGGCTTCGACCCGACACCGGACCCCAAGCGCCTGGCCTTGATCAAGCGCCAGGCCCTGGAAACTTTTCCCCAGGCTGGGGATTATTCCCGTGCCATCGAATGGGCCGGCATGCGCCCGGCCACCCCCAGCGGCGTGCCGCTGATCGGCGCCACCGGCTACCGTAACCTGTGGCTCAACCTGGGCCATGGGGCCCTGGGTTTTACCCTGGCGTGTGGCAGCGCTCGCGTGCTCAGCGAGCTGATCCGCCAGCACACACCTTCCATCGACTTGCAGGGCCTGACGCCCCGCGCCGCCTGACTTACCCAACGGAGAATAACAATGCAAAAAATCACGTTGATCGGCTGCACTCTGAGCCTGCTATTGAGCGCCCCGGCTTTTGCCAATGAGGCGCCAGCGGCGGGCACGCTGGGCAAGATCGCTAGCAGCGAGACCATCACCCTGGGCTATCGCGACGCCTCGGTGCCGTTTTCCTATGTCGCGGATAACAGCGGCAAACCGATGGGTTATTCGGTGGAACTGGCGGGCAAGATCGTCGAGCGCATCAAGCAGCAACTGGCATTGCCGCAACTGAACGTGAAGTACAACCTGGTCACCTCCCAGACCCGCATTCCACTGGTGCAGAACGGCACCGTGGACCTGGAGTGCGGCTCCACCGGGGTGACAGCCGAGCGGCAGAAGCAAGTGGCGTTTTCCTATGGTTTTATCTACGTGAAGGGCCAGTTGCTGACGGCCAGGGACAGCGGCATTCGCAGTTTCGCCGACCTGCGTGGCAAGAACGTGGTGACCACCGCCGGCACCACCAATGAACGCTTCCTGAAAAGCTACAACCAGGACAACAAGGCCGACATGTTCATCATCAGCGCCAAGGACCACGGCGAGTCCTTCCAGATGCTCGAGACCGGCCGGGCGGCGGCGTTCTACATGGACGATGCGCTGCTCTACGGCGAACGGGCCAAGGCCCGCGACCCGCACAAGTGGGTGGTGGTGGGGCAGGAGCAATCGCGGGTGATCTACAGCTGCATGGTGCGCAAGGACGATCCGCAATTCCTGGCGCTGGTCAACGCGACCCTGGCCGATTTGTACAAGTCGGGGGAGATCAACGAGATCTACGATCGCTGGTTCCAGAAACCGATTCCACCCAAGGGCCTGAACCTGGAATTTCCGATGACCAGCGAGTTGAAGGCGATCATTGCCAAGCCGACGAGTGAGCCGGTGCAATAGGCCGTCCAGACATCCACGATGCCCTGTGGGAGTGAGCTTGCTCGCGATAGCGCCGGATCAGTCGGCATCGATATTGACTGACCCACCGCCATCGCGAGCAAGCTCGCTCCCACAGGAGATGTATCTGATTTCAGAAATCCCCCCACAACTGCTGCGCCACCGCCAACGCCACTACCGGCGCGGTTTCGGTGCGCAGCACGCGGGGGCCGAGGCGGGCGGCGTGGTAGCCGGCGGCTTTGGCCTGCTCGACCTCGGCATCCGACAAGCCGCCCTCGGGGCCGATCAGGAAGGCCAGTGTGGACGGTTTGTCATGGCCGACCAGCGGCTCGGCCACCGGGTGCAGTACCAGTTTCAGTTCGGCCTCGGCCTGCTTCAACCAGTCCGCCAGCAACAGCGGCGGGTGGATCACCGGCACGGTCGATCGCCCGCACTGTTCGCAGGCGCTGATCGCCACCTGGCGCCAGTGCAGCAAGCGCTTGTCGGCGCGCTCGTCCTTGAGGCGCACTTCGCAGCGCTCGCTGAAAATCGGCGTGATCTCGCTGACCCCCAGCTCCGTGGCCTTCTGGATCGCCCAGTCCATGCGCTCGCCCCGGGACAGGCCCTGGCCGAGGTGAATACGCAGCGGCGATTCAGACTGTCCGGCGAACTGCTCGTCCAGTTGCACCCGCACGCGTTTCTTGCCGACTTCGGCCAGGGTGCCGCGAAACTCCTGGCCGGAGCCGTCGAACACCTGCACCGCATCGGCCTCGGCCATGCGCAGCACCCGGCCTATGTAGTGGGCCTGGGCCTCAGGCAGCTCGTGATCGCCGAGGCTCAGGGGGGCATCGATGAAGAAGCGGGACAGTCTCATGTTTTGTTCTCTATTGAATCTGAATTCGACATTGCTGCGAGGGAGCTTTTGTGGCGAGGGAGCTTGCTCCCGCTCGATTGCGCAGCAATCGCCAGGAGGGGCCGCTGCGCAGCCAGCGGGAGCAAGCTCCCTCGCCACAGAGAAATTTGTCGTCAGCCCGGATCGCGATAACCCGGGTGAAAGTCCTTCGGCACCGCCACGCTGACCTTGTCCCGGGTGGCGATGTCGATGCCTTCGCTGGCCACTTCGGCGAGGAAGTCGATCTGCTCCGGGGTGATGACATACGGCGGCAGGAAATACACCACGCGGCCCAGCGGTCGCAACAATGCACCGCGCTCCAGGGCATGCTGGAACACGGCCAGGCCGCGGCGTTCCTGCCATGGATAAGCGGTCTTGCTGGCCTTGTCCTTGACCATCTCGATGGCCAGCACCATGCCGGTCTGGCGCACCTCGGCGACGTTCGGATGGTCGGCCAGGTGGGCGGTCGCGCTGGCCATGCGTTGGGCCAGGGCTCGGTTGTTTTCGATGACGTTGTCTTCTTCGAAGATATCCAGCGTCGCCAGGGCTGCCGCGCAGGCCAGCGGGTTGCCCGTGTAGCTGTGGGAGTGCAGGAAGGCGCGCAAGGTCGGGTAGTCGTCGTAGAACGCGCTGTAGACCTCGTCGGTGGTCACGCACGCCGCCAGCGGCAGGTAACCGCCGGTCAGGGCCTTGGACAGGCAGAGGAAATCCGGGGTGATGCCGGCCTGTTCACAGGCAAACATCGTCCCGGTGCGGCCAAAGCCAACGGCGATTTCGTCGTGGATCAGGTGCACCCCATAGCGGTCGCAGGCCTCGCGCAGCAGTTTCAGGTACACCGGGTGGTACATGCGCATGCCGCCAGCGCCCTGGATCAGCGGCTCGACGATCACCGCCGCCACCGTGTCGTGGTGCTCGGCCAGGGTCTGCTCCATGGCGGCGAACATATTCCGCGAATGCTCCTCCCAACCCATGCCTTCGGGGCGGTGGTAGCAGTCGGGGCTCGGCACCTTGATCGTGTCCAGCAGCAACGCCTTGTAGGTTTCCGTGAACAACGGCACATCGCCCACCGACATCGCCGCGATGGTTTCGCCGTGGTAACTGTTGCTCAGGGTGACGAAGCGCTTCTTGTCCGGCTGGCCGCGAGTGATCCAGTAGTGGAAGCTCATCTTCATCGCCACTTCGATGCAGGACGAACCGTTATCGGCGTAGAAGCACCGGGGCAGGCCCTTGGGCGTCATCTTCACCAGGCGCTCGGACAGCTCGATCACCGGCTGGTGGCTGAAACCAGCGAGAATCACATGCTCCAGCTGATCGACCTGGTCCTTGATGCGCTGGTTGATGCGCGGGTTGGCGTGGCCGAACACGTTGACCCACCAGGAACTGACGGCATCGAGGTAGCGCTTGCCTTCGAAATCCTCCAGCCACACGCCTTCACCGCGCTTGATGGGGATCAGGGGCAGCTGTTCGTGGTCTTTCATCTGGGTGCAGGGAGGCCACAGCACCGCGAGGTCGCGTTGCATCCACTGGTTATTCAGGCCCATGTACAGTCTCCTCGAGGCGGCTCGCGGCGGGCGCGGGCAAAACAATCGCGCAAGCCTATGCAATGGCGGCCGTGGGGACAACCCATTGTGTCATTCGCGCTACTTTGAGCCAGGCGATAGACGTCGCTGGCGGCGTTTTGATGGCTGACGTATTCTTCGCCGTTCCCTGGGCCGACTGGCTCGAAAAATCGCGAGCCGCCTGGCTCGAAGCTGAAATTTCCTAGGTTTTAATCCGGAGTTCGTTGAATGTCTGCTGGTTGGCTGCGCGCCTGTGCGCTGGTGATGATAGGGCTGTTCAGCGTTTCGGCGCTGGCCAAGGACAAGCAACCGACGGCCATCGTCATCGGCGGCGGTTTGGCCGGACTGACGGCGGCCTACGAGCTGCAAAACAAGGGCTGGGCCGTGACCCTGCTGGAAGCCAAGCCGAGCCTGGGTGGCCGCTCGGGCATGGCCACCAGCGAGTGGATCGGCAACGAAAAGACCCAGCCGGTGCTGAACAAGTACGTCTCCACCTTCAAGCTGAGCACCACGCCGGCCCCGGAATTCGTGCGGACCCCCAGCTACCTGATCGACGGTACGTATTTCACCGCCGCAGACCTGGCGACCAAGCAGCCGGCCACCGCCGAAGCCCTCAAGCGCTACGAAACCACCCTGGACGACTTGGCGCGCTCCATCGATGACCCGCAGAACCCAGCGGCCACCAACACCTTGCATGCGCTGGACCAGATCACTGTGTCCAACTGGCTCGACCGTCTGCAACTGCCGGCCACGGCGCGGCAGTTGGTGAACCAGGAAATCCGCACCCGTTATGACGAGCCATCGCGCCTGTCGCTGCTGTACTTCGCCCAGCAGAACCGCGTCTATCGCGGCGTGTCCGACCGCGACCTGCGGGCCTCGCGCTTGCTCGGTGGCAGTCCGGTCCTGGCCCAGGCGTTCGTCAAGCAACTGAAAACCATCAAGACCAACTCGCCCGTGTCGGCCATCTCCCAGGACAAGGACGGCGTGACCGTCAAGGTCGGCAGCGTCGGCTACCAGGCTGACTACGTGGTGCTGGCGGTGCCATTGCGGGCCCTGAACAAGATCCAGCTGACCCCGGCCCTGGATGCCCAGCATCAAGGCGCGATCAAAGGCACCAACTACGGCTGGCGCGACCAGATCATGCTCAAGTTCAAGACCCCGGTCTGGGACAGCAAGGCGCGCATGTCGGGTGAGATCTACAGCAACACCGGCCTGGGCATGATGTGGATCGAGCCGGCCATGAAGGGCGGCGCCAACGTGGTCATCAACCTGTCCGGCGACAACGCCCGGGTGATGCAGGCCTTCGGCGACAAGCAGATGGTCGACCAGGTGCTGATCCGCCTGCACGCATTTTATCCACAGGCCCGTGGCGCGTTCACCGGCTATGAGATCCGCCGCTACAGCACCGACCCGTCCATGGGCGGCGCCTACCTGGCCTTTGGCCCCGGTCAGATCAGCAAGTACTGGCGCCTGTGGGAAAAACCGTTGCAGCGCGTAGCCTTTGCCGGTGAACACACCGACACCTTGTACCCAGGCACCCTGGAAGGCGCGTTGCGCAGCGGCGAGCGGGCAGCCAGCCAGGTCCAAGATCTGGCGGCCGGCAAGTCGTTCGAACCGGCCAAGGTAGCACCAGTTGCCGCAGCGGCGGCCGGTGCGGTGGCGGCGAAGAAGGGCAACTTCTTCAGCAACCTGTTTGGCGGTTCGGATGACGACAAGAAACCCGAGCCGGTGAAGGCGCCAGAGCCGGTAGCACCGCCGCCAGCTCCAACGCCTGCCCCAGCACCGGCCCCGGTGGAACCTCCCGCGCCGGCCCCGGCGAAGGTTGAGCCCGCCAAGAAAGCAGCGGCCAAACCTGCGGCGAAACAACCAGCCGCCAAGGCCCCGGCTAAAAAAGCCCCGGCCAAGGCTCCGGTGAAAAAGGCCGAGCCGGTGAAGAAGCCAGCCGTCAAACCGGCGACGGCTACTGAGACCAAGGCTCAGTAACGGTCAGGTGGAAAGAGCGCGGCACAAAGGCCGAATGCTGTTCACTTAAGGCAGTCGACAAACCTGTGGCGAGGGAGCTTGCTCCCGCTGGGTCGCGAAGCGTCCCTGTTTTGGGGCTGCTGCGCAGCCCAGCGGGAGCAAGCTCTCTCGCCACGGCTTGCTGACGTCCTACACGCCTCGGTGATATATCGGAAACTTCCCACCCTTTAACCGGAAGCAGGCGATAGAGCGCGGCAAGCCGGGAATCTAGGCTCTTCTGAACACAGGAGCGCGCGTATGAAAATACTCATGGCATGGTCGTATTGGTTTCGATGTATGGGTGTGTGTATGGAGAATACCGGGATCCTCTGATGACTCCGATGATTCCAAAACGAGACCCTCAGTTGGCGTACAGGTGCACGTTTGACCCCTACAAGCCTGAATGCTCGGTGAACTGATAATTCAAAGCTTTAAGCTCATAAAAGCTGGAGCGAACATGAAATTGATAACGGCTTTAATTTTATTGGCAGTGTTTGGTGTCGTTGGCTGCACTAACGGCCGTATGGTGCTGAAAAAGCACGACCCTCAATTAACTTATAGATGTGACATGGATCCTTACAGGCCTGAGTGCGTCAATAAGTAAGCAAACTCGCTACCAAACGATTGCAAGGTGTCAGATGCTGCCCCACGCTGGCTCGCAAGCCCGCTCGCGATGACGGCTTCCAGCCGAGCTGATCTTCTGGTTCCCCCTCGCCATTACGCAGCGCATTCGCTTTAATCTTTCCTTAACCCACCGCCTCCAGACTGATGATCGTATTTCTCGATATTTCAAAGCGAAATTTTCCGCTTTAAATCGATAGATAAGTCGCTAGTCTTGAGCGCAGTTTTTACAGGATATGAGCAATGCAGCTTCGCAACTCTTCTTCTCGTTATGGCTGGGTCAGCATCGTTTCCCACTGGGCCGTTGCCCGGGCGGTGTACGGGTTGTTCGCCCTGGGCCTGTGGATGGTTGGCCTGGATTACTACAGCACCTGGCGCAAAGACGCGCCGGACCTGCACAAGAGCATCGGCCTGGTGCTGCTGGCGGTCATGCTGCTGCGAGTGATCTGGCGTTTTGTCAGCCCGCCGCCACCGACCCTGGAAACCTACGGACGCCTGACTCGCGTCAGTGCCAAGCTTGGCCATGGCGCACTGTATCTCGGGCTGTTCGCCGTGATGATTGCCGGTTACCTGATTTCCACCGCAGACGGTGTCGGGATTCCGGTGTTTGGCCTGTTTGAAGTACCCGCGCTGGTGTCCGGACTGCCCGATCAGGCAGACGTCGCCGGCCAGATCCATTTTTACCTGGCATGGGCGTTGGTAATTTTTTCCGGCCTTCATGCGTTGGCAGCATTGAAACACCACTTTATCGACCGTGACGCGACCCTCAAGCGAATGCTGGGGCGCGAAGCCTGATGTTCAACCTTGACTCCAAAGGAATAGAAAGCATGTTGAAAAAGACGCTCGCCGCCCTGGCAATCGGTTCTGCCCTGCTGTCCGCCGGCCAGGCCATGGCTGCCGACTACGTGGGCGACAAGGAAGGCCAGCACGCCTTCGTCGACTTCAAGATCAGCCACCTGGGCTATAGCTACATCACGGGTACCTTCAAGGACATCGACGGCAAGTTCAGTTTCGATGCCGCCAAGCCTGAAGCCAGCAAGATCGAGTTCAACGTCAACACCGCCAGCGTGTTCACCAATCACGCCGAGCGTGACAAGCACATCGCCAGCGCTGACTTCTTGAATGCCAGCAAATTCGGCAAGGCCACGTTCGTGTCCACCAGCGTCAAGTCCACCGGCGAAAACACGGCCGATGTGACCGGTGACCTGACCCTGCTGGGCGTGACCAAGCCGGTTGTGGTCAAGGCGACTTTCCTGGGTGAAGGCAAGGATCCATGGGGCGGCTACCGTGCCGGCTTCGAAGGCACCACTACCATCAAGCGTTCCGACTTCGGCAAGCAGAAAGACCTGGGGCCAAAATCCGACGCGGTCGAACTGTACGTCTCGTTCGAAGGTGTCAAAGCGAAGTAACTTTCGCGCCTGACAAAAAAACGCCCCTGGTCTTGCGATCAGGGGCGTTTTTTATTTGCCGACAGCAGAGGATGCAGGGAACACACATAGACCCTGTGGGAGCGAGCCTGCTCGCGAAGAGGCCAACACATGCTAGAGACCAGCGACTGACCCACTGCTTTCGCGAGCAGGCTCGCTCCCACATTTGAATTTCGGACCCACCAATAAAAAATGCCCCGGGTCGCAAGACCCGGGGCATTTTTTCAAGGCTTGGAAAAACTCAGCGATTGCGTGTCAGCAAGGCCGGTTTTTCGCCCCGTGGACGGCTTGGCAGCTGATCCAATTGCTCAGGCGTCGGGAAACGATCGGCTTTCGATTCCTTGTGCATGATCTTCGGCTGGTTGCTGCGCGGGTTCTGCACGGCGGGTTCCTGGCGAGGCTGGTCGTCACGGGCCGGGCGGCGCGGGCGGGTGTCGTCGCGGCGGGCCTGGCCGTCACGGGGGGCACCGTTGCGTGGACCGTTGCGCTTGGCCGGTGGTGTGCCGGTGGACGAGCCGTTGCTGTTGCGCGGACCGTTCTGGCGACCTTGTGGCTGGCCGGTGCGCGGAGCGCCTGCGCCTGCACCGGCGCCCTGTGCCGGGGCACCAGGGCGGCGACCGCGGCCTTGGGCCGGTTTCTGCTGCGGCACGTAGTCGACGCGGTTACCGAAGTTATCCACATCGTCATCGAGGAACTCGTCCGGAGCACGATCGGCTGCGGCACGCGGTGCTGGGCGCTGCTGTTCACGGGCCGGAGTGCCTTCGCGAGGCTTTTGCTCGCGGGCAGGGCGTTCGCCGCGGCCATTGCTGTTGCTGGCCGATTTTTCCTTGCCCTTGTCCTTGCCTTTGTCTTTGCGACCGCCGCCGCCACCGCCGCCATTCGGACCGTCGCCGCGTGGGCCACGGGCGTTGCGCGGATTGCGCACGTCCGGACGTTCGCGCACTTCAGGCTTCTCGGCCTCGATGGTGCTGGCATCGAAGCCCATCAGGTCGCCGTCGGCGATTTTCTGCTTGGTCATGCGTTCGATGCTTTTGAGCAGTTTTTCTTCGTCCGGCGCGACCAGGGAAATCGCTTCGCCCGAACGACCGGCCCGGCCAGTACGGCCGATACGGTGCACGTAATCTTCATCGACGTTCGGCAGCTCGAAGTTGACCACGTGGGGCAACTGGTCGATGTCCAGGCCACGGGCCGCGATGTCGGTGGCCACGAGGATGCGCACTTCGCCGGCCTTGAAATCGGCCAGGGCCTTGGTGCGAGCGTTCTGGCTCTTGTTGCCATGGATCGCCACGGCCGGCAGGCCATGTTTGTCCAGGTACTCGGCCAGGCGGTTGGCGCCGTGCTTGGTGCGGGTGAAGACCAGGACCTGTTCCCAGGCACCGGCGGTAATCAGGTGCGCCAGCAGGGCACGCTTGTGGCTGGCCGCCAGGCGGAACACGCGTTGCTCGATCCGCTCGACCGTGGTGTTCGGCGGCGTGACTTCGATGCGCTCCGGGTTGTGCAGCAGCTTGCCGGCCAGGTCGGTGATGTCCTTGGAGAACGTCGCCGAAAACAGCAGGTTCTGGCGCTTGGCAGGCAGGCGGGCGAGGACTTTCTTCACGTCATGGACAAAGCCCATGTCGAGCATGCGGTCGGCTTCGTCCAGCACGAGGATTTCGACGTGGGACAAATCGCCGCTGCCCTGGCCGGCCAGGTCCAGCAGGCGACCGGGGCAGGCCACCAGTACATCGACGCCACGGGACATGGCCTGGACCTGGGGGTTCATGCCAACGCCGCCAAAAATGCAGGCGCTGACGAACTTCAGGTCGCGAGCGTAGATCTTGAAGCTCTCGTGTACCTGGGCCGCCAGTTCGCGGGTGGGGGTCAGGACCAGTACGCGCGGTTGGCGCGGGCCATGACGCTGGGATTTGTCTGGGTGACCGTTGGGAAACAACCGCTCCAGGATCGGAAGGGCGAAACCGCCGGTTTTGCCAGTACCTGTCTGCGCCGCGACCATCAAGTCGCGACCTTGCAACACGGCGGGAATGGCCCGCTGTTGCACCGGGGTAGGCTGGGTATAGCCGGCGGCTTCGATGGCGCCGACTAAAGCCTCGGAGAGACCGAGGGAAGCAAAGGACATGAGTAATCCTGTTTTAGTGAGGGCCTGGCCCAATGGGATAGTCTTGCCGGGCGCGAATGACGTTCAAAAAAAAGACGTCATCCCGTCCGGTCCTGCCGGGCCTCGAAGGCGGGTCCGGACAAGGCTCGCGCGGGCTGTAGGCTGCGCTGTAGCGGTGTCGGGATGCCTTTTGCAAGACCGGGCGTCCGGGCGTGAGCCTGGCGGGAAGGCCGGAGTATAACAGAGCAAACGCCGCGCGCCGCTTTCCTGCTGCTCAACGGTTTATTTCAGCACTGGACTGGCTGGGTGAGTGGTGTTCGCCAGGGGGCCGGCGCCATAGCGGGCGCTCAGTTCGGCATAGGCCGGTTCGCGCTTGAAACGCTTGAGTTCGGCACCGAAGCGTTGCACCAGCAAATCCATGCCGGCGTTGCGCCGCACCGCCAGGTATTGGCTTTGACGGCTCACTACCATAGGGTTTTCGGTGATCTGGTCGCCCAGTTGCATTTGTTCGAGCACATGGCGGCCGACCCTGCGGTCGGTGATAAGCAGGTCGATCCGGCCCAGTTGCAACTTGCCGAAGTTGGCTTCGTGGGTGGGCGCCGCTTCACGTCTGAACCGGGGCGACTCACTGAAGGCCTGGCTGTACAGGTAGCCGGGCGAGGTACCAACCGTCAGGCCAGCCAGGTCATCGAGCGTGCGAAATGGGTGGGGCCGGGCGTTGGCGTAGAACATCACGAATTCCACGTCCGACAGCGGTTCGCTGGGATAAAGCAGCGTCGCATCGCGCTCATTGCTGTGGAAAATGTCCAGCGCGCCGTCCGCCAACCCCTGTTCGAGCATCGCCAGGCAACGCTTCCAAGGCAGGAACTGCCATTCCACGTCGATGCCCAGGCGCTTGAACACAATGGCCGTGGTTTCGTAGTCCAGGCCGAGCATCTTGCCGTTCTCTTCGTAGACATACGGAGCCCAGGGCTCGGTGACAATGCGCAACTTCTCGGCCTGAGCGGTCATGCTCAGGCACAAGAGGAAAAAGGAGGTCAGCAGCTGGACAATGACGGGCATGGCCTGAGGTTACGACGAGAACTCATCAAATAGCTAGAGCGCTCTGGCCTGCGCCTTGATTGCCTTTTGCTTGCCTTTGGTGCTCATTGAGGCCTCGTGGCATTCATCCGATGCGAACGCATTTGCTTGAGGCTGAGGAGCGCTGAATGGAAAAGGCCTTGGTTTTTGCCAAGGCCTCTTTGTACAACCGCATCAAGTCATTCAACGCGGCAGCTTGAGGTTGTTCCATACCGCGAGGCTGGGCTCGGCCTGGTTAAGGGTATAGAAATGCAGCCCCGGTGCGCCGCCTTGCAACAAACGTTCGCACATCTGCGTAATGACGTCCTCGCCGATGCGTTGGATGCTCGAGGAATCGTCGCCATAGGCTTCCAGCTGCTTGCGGATCCAGCGTGGGATTTCTGCACCGCATGCGTCGGAGAAACGCGCCAGCTTGCTGTAGTTGGTGATCGGCATGATGCCCGGCACGACCGGAATATCGACGCCCAACTTGCGGATACGTTCGACAAAGTAGAAGTAACTGTCGGCGTTAAAGAAGTACTGGGTAATCGCGCTGTTGGCGCCGGCATTGGCCTTGCGGACGAAATTGTTGAGATCGTCTTCAAAGTTACGCGCTTGAGGGTGCATCTCCGGGTACGCAGCCACTTCAATGTGGAAGTGATCGCCGGTTTCTTCGCGGATGAAGTTCACCAATTCGTTGGCGTGGCGCAACTCGCCGCTGGCCATGCCCATGCCCGACGGCAGGTCGCCACGCAGGGCAACGATGCGCTTGATGCCAGCGGCCTTGTACTGGGTCAACAGGCTGCGCAGGTCGTCCTTGCTGTCGCCGACGCAGGACAGGTGCGGAGCGGCCGGGACTTTGACTTCACTTTCGAGCTGCAACACGGTGTTCAGGGTGCGGTCACGGGTCGAGCCGCCGGCGCCATAGGTGCAGGAGAAGAAGTCGGGGTTGTAGCGGGCCAACTGACGGGCAGGGGCGATCAGTTTTTCATGCCCAGCATCGGTCTTCGTCGGGAAGAACTCGAAGCTGTAGCGACGGTCTTGGGACATGGTCATATCCTTGGAAACTCGTAGGCCGGAGAGGCTTGCAGAGCCCCCTGTGGAGGCGGGCCAGTGTGGGAGCGAGCCTGCTCGCGATGCAGACACCTCGATCGGACTGTCAGGCCGAGGTGACGCCAATCGCGAGCAGGCTCGCTCCCACAAAAGCGCATGCCCCGCAAAGGGCAGTGCCGATCAGTAGCGGTAAGCGTGCGGCTTGAACGGGCCTTCGACGGTGACGCCGATGTAGTCAGCCTGTTGCTTGGTCAGCTTGGTGACCACACCGCCGACGCCGCGGACCATTTCCAGGGCCACTTCTTCGTCGAGTTTCTTCGGCAACACTTCCGCGGTCAGGCGCTCGGCTTTCTGGGCTGGCGACAGGTCGGCGTATTTCTGGCCGAACAGGCAGATCTGGGCCAGGACCTGGGGGGCGACCGAGCCGTCCATGATGCGGCTGGGGGGACCGGGGGCATTGCCCAGGTTCACCAGGCGGCCTTCGGCCAGCAGGATCAGGTAGTCATCGTTCTGTGGGTCGAAGCTGCCAGTGCCGGTGCGGTGCACCTTGTGGACCTGCGGCTTGACTTCTTCCCATGCCCAGTTCTTGCGCATGAAGGCGGTGTCGATTTCATTGTCGAAGTGGCCGATGTTGCAGACCACGGCGCGCTTCTTCAGGGCCTTGAGCATGTTGGCGTCGCAGACGTTGACGTTACCGGTGGTGGTCACGATCAGGTCGATCTTGCCCAGCAGCGCCTTGTCGATGCTGCCCTCGGTGCCGTCGTTGATCCCGTCGATGAACGGCGAAACCAGCTCGAAGCCGTCCATGCAGGCCTGCATGGCGCAGATCGGGTCGACTTCGGACACCTTGACGATCATGCCTTCCTGGCGCAGGGACTGGGACGAACCCTTGCCCACGTCACCGTAGCCGATCACCAGGGCCTGCTTGCCCGACAACAGATGGTCGGTGCCGCGCTTGATGGCGTCGTTGAGGCTGTGACGGCAGCCGTACTTGTTGTCGTTCTTGCTCTTGGTCACCGAGTCGTTGACGTTGATGGCCGGGATCTTCAGCTCGCCCTTGGCCAGCATGTCCAGCAGGCGGTGCACGCCGGTGGTGGTTTCTTCGGTCACGCCGTGGACCTTGTCCAGCACGGCTGGGTATTTCATGTGCAGCAGCTCGGTCAGGTCGCCGCCGTCGTCGAGGATCATGTTGGTGTTCCACGGCTGGCCATCCTTGAGGATGGTCTGCTCCAGGCACCACTCGTACTCTTGCTCGGTCTCGCCTTTCCAGGCGAATACCGGGATGCCGGCGGCGGCGATGGCGGCAGCGGCCTGGTCCTGGGTCGAGAAGATGTTGCAGGACGACCAGCGCACTTCGGCACCCAGGGCAACCAGGGTTTCGATCAGCACGGCGGTCTGGATGGTCATGTGGATGCAGCCGAGGATTTTTGCGCCCTTCAATGGCTGTTCGCCAGAGTACTTGCGGCGCAGACCCATCAGGGCTGGCATTTCGGATTCGGCGATGATGATTTCGCGACGGCCCCAGGCAGCCAGGGACATGTCGGAGACTTTGTAGTCGGTAAAAGCAGCAGGCGTGATGACAGCGCTCATGAAGAGCCTCCATTCGTAATGTATGCGAATGGGCGCCGTTGTGCGTTTAGTGTCCGTGCGGGTAGCCCCGTACAAACAACGCCCCATCCGAGCCTGACAGGTCGAGCCTGCTGCAGCGCCCCTCGGACAGGTGGCGGGAACGGTCCAAAGGGTGGACCGGTAAAGCGGAGGCGATTATAACGGGCTAATCGGATCTTCCAAAAGGGTTTCTGTCGGCAAATCGAAAATGCCGATGACCGTCATAGGGCCCGCGACATAGAGCTCGGCCGTGGGGTCTGCCATGATGCGGCAATCCATAGGCCAGACGCTCAGGAGTGATCATGAATTTCCACACCCGCAAATGGGTCAAGCCCGAAGACCTCAACCCCAACGGCACGCTGTTCGGCGGCAGCCTGTTGCGCTGGATCGACGAGGAGGCGGCGATCTATGCCATCGTCCAGCTCGGCAACCAGCGCGTGGTCACCAAGTACATCTCGGAAATCAATTTCGTCAGTGCTTCGCGCCAGGGCGACATCATCGAGCTGGGCATCACCGCCACTGAATTTGGCCGCACGTCCATCACCCTGACCTGCGAGGTGCGCAACAAAATCACCCGCAAGAGCATCCTGACCGTGGAGAAGATGGTCTTCGTCAACCTCGGCGAAGACGGCTTGCCCGCGCCTCATGGGCGGACCGAGATCAAGTACGTCAAGGATCAGTTCAAGGACGATGTCGTCGAGTGAGATCGGCGGCGCTGCTATCGCGAGCAAGCTCGCTCCCACATGTCATGTATGGGTTGTCACTGAACAGCGCTGGACGCCGCGTGTCGTAGGTACATCACGCCACGGCTTCAGGAGCTGTATGGACACCCACAAAGAAGGCAAGACCCCGGACCTTTCGGCTCAGGAACAGCACGAAGTCGACCGTAACCAGCCGCCGCGAGCGGCCGTGCTGCATGAAATCATCCGCACCCAAGGCAATCTGGAGCTGGAGCGCAGCGTCGCCGCGCTGTGGTGGTCGGCGCTGGCGGCCGGGCTGACCATGGGCCTGTCCCTGATGGCGATGGGCGTGCTCAATTCTCGATTACCGGATCACGAAGGTTTCAAAGTGATCGCCAGTTTCGGTTACTGCGCAGGCTTTCTAGCGGTGATTCTCGCGCGCCAGCAATTGTTCACCGAAAACACCCTGCCCGCCGTGCTGCCGATCATGAGCAAGCCGACTTTGGGCAATTTCGGCCGATTGTTCCGGTTATGGGGCGTGGTGCTGGTGGGCAACCTGTGCGGCACCTTGTTGGTGGCCTATGTGATGCTGCACCTGCCGATTTTTGACCGGCGCACCGATCTGGCCTTCCTGGAGATCGGCCGCAAGGTCATGGAGAACGACACTGGCCAGATGTTCGCCAAGGGCATCATTTCCGGTTGGATGATCGCCACCATGGTGTGGATGATTCCTTCCATGGAGAGCGCCAAGATGTGGATCATCATCCTGATCACCTACCTCATGGCGCTCGGTGACTTCACCCACATCGTCGTCGGCTCGGCCGAAGTGTCCTACCTGGTCTTTGCCGGGCAATTGTCCTGGGGAGACTTCTGGATGGTGTTCGCCGCGCCGACCCTGGCGGGGAACATCATCGGTGGCAGTTTTATTTTCGCCCTGATCAGTCATGCACAGGTGCGCAGCGAGACCAATACACCCCTCAGTCGGCAAGGCCTGCCGCCACGCCGCGATGACGACGCTGACGGTAAATAAAATACAACGCGGTCAGTACCGTCAGGCCGCCGACAGCGGCCCCGGCCCATGGTAGATCCGCCAGGTCGGCACCGCTGGCCACCACCAACCCCCCCATCCAGGCCCCGGCCGCGGTGCCGAGATTGACCGCACTCTGATTCAACGTAGAGCCGAGGTTCGGTGCTTCGTGGGCCTGGTCGATGATCAGCAATTGCAGGATCGGGCACAGGGCGAAGGCGAAGACGCCCCACAGCACCAGCGTGATCGCCGCCGGGATCACCGACCGGCTGGTCTGGCTGAACGCGGCCAGCACCAGCACCACGGCCAGGGCCATGCCCACCAGCGCAGGCAGCAGGCGCCGGTCCGCCAGGCGCCCACCGAGGAAACTGCCGGCCGTGAGGCCGACGCCGAACAACAGCAGCATGACGGTGATGCCATGGGGGCTGACACCGGTGATGTCCTGCAGGATCGGCGCGATGTAGGTGAACACGCTGAATAAACTGGTGGAGGCCAGCACGCTCATGCCCAGGGCGAGCAACACGTTGACCTTGCCCAGGACCTTGAATTCGCTGGCCAGGTTGGCTTTGTCCATGGCGATTTCCTTGGGCAGCCAGACCCATTGGGCGATGGCGGCGATCACGCCGATGATCGAGACCGCCCAGAAGGTCGAGCGCCAGCCAGCGTATTGACCCAGGGCCGTGCCCAACGGGACGCCCAGCACGTTGGCCAGGGTCAGGCCGGTGAACATCATGGCAATCGCCTGGGCCCGTTTGTTCGGCGCCACCAGCCCGGCCGCCACCACCGATCCAATGCCAAAGAACGCGCCGTGGCACAACGCAGTGATGACCCGGGCGGCCATCAGCGTGGTGTAGTTCGGCGCCAGGGCGCAGAGCACGTTGCCAAGGATAAACATCAGGGTCATGCCCAGTAGCGTGGCCTTGCGCGGCATGTTGGCGGTGCCAATCGCCAGGATCGGCGCGCCGAACACCACGCCCAGGGCGTAGCCGGTGATCAGCAGCCCGGCCTGGGGAATGCTCACGGCCAGGTCCCGGGCGACATCGGGCAACAGGCCCATGATGACGAATTCAGTCGTGCCGATGCCAAAAGCGGCAACGGCCAAAGCAAGCAAGGCGAGTGGCATGCGCAAGGTCTCTGTCTGTAGTCTTGACGCCCGGATCAGGCATACGCATGCCGGCGCCCCGGTTCGAGTGAACGGGACAACAGCAAAATTATTGGTATTGGTGTATGCGCAACTGAGTGCGGCGTGATCGGTTTGCAGTATAAACGATAGCGAATCAATTCATGAGCCTTACTGGCGTAGGAGCTGACGAGTGCAACGAGGCTGCGATCTTTGCGCCGACAATTGAGTCTGAAGCGAAAGATCAAAAGATCGCAGCCTTCGGCAGCTCCTACGGGGGCGGTGGGACAAGACAAGGAGCGTGCCGTGCTTGCGACGGCCTTGGTGTTGGTAGCGGCGCTGTTGCATGCGGCATGGAATACGCTGATCAAGTTCAGTGGCGAGCGTTTGCTGGTGGTGGCGTGCATGGACAGCGTTGCGCTGCTGTTCGTCGCGTTGGCCCTGGGTTTCGTGGCATGGCCGCCATTGGAAATCTGGCCGTGGATCGTGGCGTCGGCGGCGTTCGAGCTGTTGTACCGTTATTTGCTGATCCAGGCTTATCGGGTCGGTGACCTGGGGTTGGTCTATCCCCTGATGCGCGGCCTGTCGCCGCTGGTGGTGCTGGCCCTGACGTTTATTTTCGCCGGTGAAGCCCTGACGACCCAGCAGGTCATCGGTATCTTGCTGATCCCGTTCGGCATGCTTTGCCTGTTGTGGCAGGGCGGTGGCGGCGACCGGCTGCCTTGGTCGATGCTGCCGGTGGTGGCGCTGATCGGCCTGTGCATCGGTTGCTACACCTTTATCGACGGACATGCTTTGCGGCGTTGGTCCCATCCGCTGGATTACCTGGTCTGGGTCACGCTGCTCAGCGCCTGGCCTTTCCCGTTACTGGCGCTGGTGAGCAAACGGCCGGCGTTCATGCGGTTCTGGCGCGAACAATGGCGGCTGGGGTTGGCGGTCGGATTCTGCGTATTGTTCAGCTACGCTCTGGTGCTGTGGGCCATGCAACTGGGCTCGATCGCCGAAGCGGCGGCGCTGCGGGAAATCAGTGTGATCCTGGTGGTGCTGTTCGGCATGCGTTACCTGAAAGAACCTTTTGGCCGGCCACGGCTCTTAGCCTGCGGGCTGGTGCTGATTGGCATGCTGGTGATGAAATCCTGACCGGCGCCTGATGCTCGATTCTGTATAAAACTCAAAAAGGAAAACGCGGTATGACGGTTGCCCTGTGGTGTGTGTTGATTGCTTTTCTCCTGCCTTACCTGTGTGTCGGGATCGCCAACGCCGGTGGCAGATACCGGTTGCAGGATAACCATGACCCACGGGACTTTCTGGATTCCCTCGAAGGCGCGCCCCGACGTGCCTTCGCCGCGCAACTGAACAGCTTTGAAATCAGCCCGTTCTTTGCCGCCGCCGTGATCGTCGCTCACCTGGCCGGGAATGCCGAACTGGTCACCATCAACGTGTTGGCGGTGCTGTTCATCACCAGTCGCTTGCTCTACATCATTTGCTATCTGGCGGACTGGGCGATTCTGCGGTCGCTGGTGTGGTTCGGGGGGGGGGGGTTGGTCCTGAGTTTCTTCTTTGTTTCGGTCTGAGCCTGGTTTGGATTTTTAGGGCTTTGCTGGCCTCATCGCGAGCAAGCTCGCTCCCACAGTTGGTCTTTAGTGAATGCACGTCTTGTGTACTCACCCGATCAATGTGGGAGCGAGCTTGCTCGCGATGGGGCCGGGACCATCACCACATCTCTTCAGGGATTGGCGGCATTCGCCACCTGTGGCACTGACGGCAACGCCATGCCCTTGGGCCAGAGCATCCAGATCTGGCCCTGTTGCTTCATGTCCCCGGCCAACTGTCCGGCCGCCTCGCCCGTGCCCCAGAACAGGTCCGCCCGCACTTCGCCGGTGATTGCACCGCCGGTGTCCTGGGCGGCGACGGGCCGGTTCAGGACGCTGCCGTCGGGGCGCGTGGTGGATAGCCATAACAGGCTGCCCAGTGGAATCACCTTGCGATCCACCGCCACGCTGTAGCCGGCGGTCAGCGGCACATTCAGCGAACCTCGCGGGCCTTCATTGCTGTCGGGGGTGCGGTTGAAGAACACGTAGCTGGGGTTGCTGCCGAGCAACTCGGGAATGCGGTTCGGGTTGGCCTTGGCCCAGGCACTGATAGTGCCCATGGTCACGTCTTCCTTCTTCAGCTCACCCTGTTCGACCAGCCAGCGGCCGATGGGGCGGTAAGGGTGGCCGTTCTGGTCGGCATAACCGATGCGCAGTTGGCGGCCATCAGCGAGCTGAATGCGCCCTGAACCCTGGATTTGCAGGAACTGCAGGTTCATGGGGTCGGTCAGCCAGGCAATGACCGGCGCCTTCACCCCGTTGGTTTCGATGGTGGCTGCATCGTCGTACGGCTTGAGCACCCGGCCTTCGAGGCGGCCGCGCAGGCGGTTGCCCTTGAGCTCAGGGTAGATGCTGTCCAGCGACACAATGATCATGTCTTCCGGCACGCCGTAAACCGGGATATTCGCCGTGGCGGTCTGGGTGAGGCTGCCGGGGTAGACCGGTTCGTAATAGCCGGTAATCAGGCCGTTGGGGCTGTTGTCCCCCGAGCGCAGGCCATAGACGTCCAGGTTTTGTTTCAGGAAACTGCGTACCGCCACAGCCGTCTGCGGCACGTTGGCCGCCGCCGCGCAGGTCGCGCCCCACACCGCGTCGGCCTTGAGCCGGGTGCATGCGCTACGCCAGGAACCGAAACCGGCCAGCAGGTCTGCATCGGACACCGTTGGCAACGCCTCCCAGGGGGCGCTGACGTAGGTGGCGAGGGCGTGGGTCTGCGGTTCCTCGACCTTTTCACCGCGATTGCAACCGGCCAACAGGGCGATCAGCGGTAGGGTCAATGCCAGGCCTTTGTGCCAGGGCTTGATGCGGCTGTTCATGAAGATTTCCTTTGCAGCCATTCGAACACTGTCAGGTGCTCGAACAACCCGTATTGTTGATAGGGGCATTGGTCTTTACCGGTGATCCGAGGATACTAATCGCCGTTTCCTGCCCCGAGGCCAAGATGTTTGTAAAACGATTTTCCATGGCCATGCTGGCCTGTCTGATGTTGTCCGCCTGTGGCGGCGTCGATCCCAATTCTCCCCTGGGCCAGCGCAAGACGATCTTCAAGCAGATGCTCAAGACCAACGAAGAACTGGGCGGTATGTTGCGTGGCCGAGTACCGTTTGACGGCGCACGTTTCGCCGAGGGTGCGGCACAACTGGATCAATTGTCCCATGAGCCGTGGAAACATTTCCCGCAAGTACGCGAGCAAGACCACACCAGCGCCCGGGATGAAGTCTGGCAAAAACAGGCGCGCTTCCAGGAACTGGCCCGCAACCTTGAAGCAGCCACCGGTGAGTTGCTGATCGTCAGCAAGGTCCAGCCCTACCGGGCCAGCAACCTGGGGCCGGCGGTGCAGAAGGTCGAGGATGCGTGCAGTGCCTGTCATAAAGAGTTTCGGGATTATTGACATGTCTTGAAAGATCGCAGGCTTCGCCAGCTCCTACAGGTTGAATGCGATTCCCTGTAGGAGCTGGCGAAGCCTGCGATCTTTGTTCACTTATCCAACTCATCCACCGCTTCCTGCAACTCCTTGCGGGAAGCAGCCAGCTTGTCCTTGCGCTTGTTGATCCGCTCGGCATCGCCTTTCTTCATGGCTTTTTCCAGGTCGGCCTGGCGCCGGCTGACCTCGTGCTTGGCATCGAGCACCTTGTTTTCCCGCTCCTTGCGCAAGGAAGCATCGGTGCAATGGGTGGTGACTTCGTTCAACGCAGTTTCCAGACCCGCCTGTTGATCCTGGTTGCCGCGGGACTTGGCCAGTTCGATCTGGTTGATGATGCCCTGGCGCTTGGCCGCGCAACCGGTGAGTTCCGGGGTTTGCTCGTCCGCCATCAAAGGGGCGGCCATGGCGCTGCACAAGAGCAGCAGGGCAGCGGGGGACAGGAAATTCATAGCAACTCCGTAAAAAATCGCGAGCGGTCGGTGCAGATGCGCTGGTGGAACGCATGCTTGCCCCTTGGGTTCAACCGCACGGGGGTCGGATTAAAAACCGTCGACCCCGGCGGTGCGTAATTCGTCACTCAAGGCCAGTACCTGTGGGTCGCGAAAAAAGGCGCTCAATTGCGCGGCGCGTCCCGGTCCGATGCCGGCTTCGGCTTGCCATTGTTCGGTACTGCGTTCGGCCAGCTTCTGCCACGGCCCTTCCAGTCGTGCCTGACCGCTGGGCGGCAGGCCCAAGGCCTTGAGCCATTGTCCGAAAGGGCGTTGTCGGGCGCTGTCCAGGCTGGCGAGCAGGCGGGCGCTACTGCGCTCGCCGAAGCCGCCAATGTTAGCAAGCTCGGCGGCATCGAGGGTCAACCAATCCAGTAATCCGTTGAGTCGACCGGCAGCCAGGAGTTTTTCCCAGGTGCCGGGGCCGACATGGGGCAGGGCAAGGCCGTGCTTGCCGCTGAGCCAGTTCAGGCGTGCGAGGAATTGGCTTTCACAACCGGGCGTCGCTTGCCAGCAACTCAAGAAGTGATGATCGCTCGCCGTGGGGGCGTTGACGTCCTGGCGTTCGAGGCTGCGTAGTACCACCTCGTCGAGGCGTGGGATGGTCAGCCCGGCCAGGCTGATGGCGACCCGGTCGCCGGGGCGGATGTCCATCTCCTCCCAGCGCTTGAGAGAGCTGACGCTCACCCGGCGAATCCACCGGTCGTCGAGCCGGATGCGTTCAAGCTCCAGTACGGGGGTGATACGCCCGGTACGACCGACCTTGAAGTGCACCTTGCGCACTTCGGCCAAAGCCTGGGCATACGGGTATTTCCAGGCCACGCTCCAGAACGGCGCCCTGGCCTGCCAGCGGTCGGCAGGTGGGCGGCGGCTCTGGCGCAGAACGATGCCGTCGCTGGCGAAGGGCAACGGTGTGCGATACCAGTGGTCGCGCCACTGCTGGGCATCGGCCAATGCCCGGACGGGCTGGTGGTAGTCGCGGGTGTCGGCGAAACCCAGTGCGTTCAGCCCAGTCATCCGTTCGGGCAGGGTGTCGGGCCCTTCAGGCCAGTCCCAGACAAACAGCCCGATGGAGGATGCCTCCTGGGTCGTCAAACTGCTGCGCGCCATCAAGCCCGCCACGGTTGCACGGGCGTTCAGGCTGCCGCTGCGGGCTTGGACATGCGCCTCCAGGCGCCAGTACAACTCACCCTGGACGACCTGGTCCACGGGCTGGCTCAGTTGTTGCGGGATGGCGCCGATCTTGCGCGCATTTGGGGTCCAGTCATGCCCCTGGACGCCATCGCCGCGGCTGATCGCCTGGTGCAGGCGGCCCTTGCGGTAAACCAGGGAGACCGCCACGCCATCGATCTTCGGCTGCGCCCAGACATCCTCCCGACCCTGCAGCCAAGCCTCCACGGCGTCGGCATCCTTGAGTTTTTCCAGGCCGGTATGGACGATGGGGTGTGGCACCTTTCCGCCCGCCGAGCGCAGGGGATCATCGGGCGCCGCGAGATGGAAGCAGCCGCGCCATTGGCCCAACTGGTTGCGGGACTGGTCATAAAGCTCATCGGCCACCAGCGTCTGGCCGAGGCGATGGTAACTGTCGTCCCAGGTGTCGATCTGCTGTTGCAGTGCGGCGATCTCGGCCTGGGCGCGTTCAACAGGCCAGTCGGGACAGGGCGCAGCAACCGCGGGAATAGCGATGAAGACGAGACAGGCGAGGGCATGCAGGTACGGTGGCATCGAAGCATCCTTGCTTGGTTGAGTACCTCAAGGCTAGTCAGTGTCTTGATCGTTGCGAGGCCCGGAGCGTTACCGGATTTTGCGGCGACTGATGGCTAAATCGCGGCGGTACAGTCCGACGCGATTTTGCCGCGCAACTGTCCCTTGAACCCCTCGATGACCGGTGCAGAATGAACCTTCGATCCGCCTCCGCCTGGAACGCTCGAATGGACCTGTCGCCCCTCGCTGTTTTCATTCCGGCCTGCTTTGCGCTGAACATGGCGCCAGGGCCGAACAACCTGCTCTCCATCAGTAACGCCTCGCGTTATGGCTTCGTCCGGGCGTGCGGCGGCGGTGTCGGTCGATTGCTGGCGTTTGCAATCATGATCGCCCTGGCGGCGGTGGGGCTCACCGCTGTGCTGCACACCTCGGAGTTGCTGTTCCTGGGGATCAAGCTCGTCGGTGCCGGTTACCTGTTCTACCTGGCCGTGCAGTTGTGGCGGGCCCCGCCTGAGGCCGACAACGAAGTCGGGCTCGCCTCGCTGAGCCGAGCCGGCCTGGCACGCCAGGAGTTCCTGGTGGCGATCGGGAATCCGAAGGCGATCCTGTTGTTTACTGCGTTCCTGCCGCAATTCGTCGACCGTACCGGCACCGTTACCCAACAATTCGCCGTGCTGGGTGGCTTGTTCCTGGTGCTGGAGTGCATCGCCATCGGGCTGTATTGCTACATGGGCATTTACGCACGGCGGCTGTTTGCCCGGCCCAGCGGTAAGCGCCTGTTCAATCGGATGTGTGCAGGACTGCTCGCCAGCGCGGCTTCGTTTTTGCTGGTGGCACGGCGATCGTGAACATTGCGCTAAGCCTTTGTGGCGAGGGAGTCCCCGCCGCGTCGCCGACGCTGCGCTGTCGCGCAGCAAACAAGTGCTCGGCTTAAGATTGGGTGCGCGCGGGGAAAGAGGCCGTAGCTATCACTGGTGTGTCCGCACCCGCGAGGGAGAGTGGCCGGCACGGTATC